>CAJXND010000045.1 GCA_913056385.1 uncultured Ectothiorhodospiraceae bacterium | reverse complement strand
CCAGGTTCTCATCCTGGTCCCCCTCATACACAAAGAACCCCGCCGGGGGCGGGGTCCTTTTTGAATGGCTGGGGGACCAGGATTCGAACCTGGGTTGACGGAGTCAGAGTCCGCAGTCCTACCGCTAGACGATCCCCCAAAAACCCTTTTTTAGCGCTTCGAGAACTGGGTGGCGCGACGGGCCTTGTGCAGGCCGATCTTCTTGCGCTCCACCATGCGCGCATCGCGGGTCACATACCCGGCCTTTCGCAGGCTGGCCTTCAGTTCTTCGTCGTAGTTGATCAGCGCCCGCGTGATGCCATGACGGATGGCACCGGCCTGTCCGCTGGAGCCTCCGCCGAAGACACTGACCTTGATGTCCACCTTGTTCGTGGTCTCCGTCAGCTCCAGCGGCTGACGCACGACCATGCGCGCGGTCTCGCGGCCGAAGTACTCGTCCAGCGGCTTGCCGTTGACGACGATGTTGCCGCTCCCCGGGCGCATGTTGACGCGCGCCGCGGAGGTCTTGCGCCGGCCGGTTCCGTAATACTGTTCAACTGCCATCGGTCAGTCTGCTCCGGTTCAGATTTCCAGCGCCTGGGGCTGCTGGGCATGGTGCTGATGTTCGCTACCGCTGTAAACCTTCAGCTTCTTGATCATCTGGCGGCCCAGCCGGTTCTTCGGCAGCATGCCCTTGACGGCATGCTCGATGGCCCGCTCCGGATGCTCCTCGATCAGCGTCTCGAAGTTCGTCGACTTCATGTTGCCGACGTAGCCGGTAAAGCGGTGATAGGTCTTCTGCTGCGCCTTGCGGCCGGTCACGGCCACCTGCTCGGCATTGACCACGACGATGTAGTCGCCTGTGTCGACGTGCGGCGTGAAAACCGGCTTGTGCTTGCCGCGAAGGCGGAAAGCGATTTCCGAGGCGAGGCGCCCCAGGGTCTTGCCGGCGGCATCGACAACGTACCAGTCGCGCTGCACATTGTCCGCCTTGGCGCTGAAAGTTTTCATGGGTGTCCTGTCTCCGAAGCCGACGCTCCCGAATTAAGATCGGGAATGCTACACAAACCTGTCACGCCAGACAAGCGGCCGATGCGCTTGCGTTCAATACTCGACCACCTCATGGCTGTGGGTCACCTCACAGGCCCTGGCGAGCATGAGCGAGGCCGAGCAGTATTTCTCGGCGGAGAGCTGGACGGCCCGTGCCACCGCGGCGGGCTTCAGCCCCTCGCCCCGGACCCGGAAATGCAGATGAACCGCGGTGAAGACCTTCGGCGGGGTCTCCGCGCGCTGGGCCTCGACGTCGACCTCGCAGCCGGCCACCGGGTGCCGGCCACGCTGGAGGATATGCACGACGTCCACCGCCGAGCAGCTGCCCAGCCCTTCCAGCAGCAGCTCCATGGGCCGCGGCCCGCGATCACACCCGCCGATATCGGGCGGTCCATCGACCGTTAGTCGGTGCCCACTGCCCGATTCGGCCTCGAAGGCCATGCCATCCAGCCAGCGTATATGCGCCTTCACCCTGTCACCCCCATTCGCGGACCCCTCCATATGGGTCATGCATTGGCTCAATGGCTCAGTATAACGTCGGGCGGCCTTACCACCGAAAACCCATCTTCAAGCAACAGGGAGGTTGCATGTCACCCGAGAGCGTTCGATTCTTTCAGCGCCCGGCCATTGTCGAACTACTGCGGCACTGCCGGCGCAGTCGCTACCGCGCCCGTTCAACGGTCGTCCATCAGGGCACATCCGGCGATCGCCTCTACCTCATTCTCCGCGGCTCGGTGAGCGTGGTGGAGGAAGACGAGAACGGCCGCGAGCTGATCCTCGCCTATCTCAATCCCGGTGATTTCATCGGCGAGATGGGCCTGTTCGGTGAGGCCCCGAAGCGCAGCGCCTGGATTCGAACGAGAACCACCTGTGATCTCGCCGAAATCAGTTACGAGCGATTCGCGCGGCTGCAGACAGACTACCCATTCATCCTGCACCCGGTGGTGGAGCAGATGACGCGACGCCTGCGGGATACCAGCCGGCGCTTCCGCGACCTGGCGTTCGAAGACGTACGCGGACGGGTCGAGGCCACGCTGCGCGAACTCGCGCAACAGCCCGACGCCATGACCCACCCCGATGGCATGCAGCTCCGGATCACCCGTATCGAACTGGGCCGCCTGGTGGGCTGCTCGCGGGAAATGGTCGGCCGGGTATTGCGCGACATGGAGGCAGATCGGCTGATCTCCGCCCGCGGCCGGACCATCGTGGTCCACGAGGCGCGCTGATCAGCCGAACAGCTCGGCGAGCTTGTCACCGGGGGAGTCGGCGCGCATGAACGCCTCACCCACCAGAAAGGCGTGAACGCCGCAGGCACGCAGGGTGGCCACCTCTTCCGCGGTGTGGATGCCGCTCTCGGTGACAAGCCTCACCGACGCGGGCACGCGATCCGCGAGCCGCATCGTGGTGCCGATGTCGGTCTCGAAGGTCCGCAGGTCGCGATTATTGATTCCCACCAGCCCGGCCTCGAGGGCCAGGGCGCGTTCGAGTTCCGCCTCGTCATGCACCTCGACAAGCACATCCATGCCGAGCGACTCGCCGAGGGCGTGCAGCTCGCGCAGCCTGGCATCGCCCAGCGCCGCCACGATCAGCAGGATGCAGTCGGCCCCCAGTGCCCGGGCCTCGTAGACCTGGTAGGGATCGAAGGTGAAGTCCTTGCGGACCACCGGGCAACCACAGGCGGCCCGGGCCTGCTGCAGATGCTCGTCGGCGCCCAGGAAGAAATCCGCCTCGGTCAGCACCGACAGGCAGCTGGCGCCGCCCTGCTCATAGCTGCGGGCAATGGCCGGCGGATCGAAGGGATCGCGCAGCACCCCCTTGCTGGGCGAGGCCTTCTTGATCTCGGCGATGACACCGGCCTCGCCCCGGGCGATCCGGTGCTCCAGCGCCGCGCGAAAGCCCCGGGGTGGCGGGGCTTCCTCCACCCGAGTGGCGAAGGCCTGCAGCGTCACCTGCTCGCTGCGCTCGGCCACGACCTCGGCCTTGCGGGCCATGATCCGCCGCAGGATATCCGGTGTCTCGTCGCGGCCGGTCATGCCGTGCCCCCCAGCCGGCGGCTGGTGGTGATGAACTGATCGAAGCGTTCGCGCACGACACCGCTGGCCAGCAGATCGCGGGCCCTGGCCACGCCATCGCCCAGGTGATCCTCGAGCCCGGCGACATGGATCGCCGCACCGGCATTCAGGGCCAGCAGATCGGCCGCCGGCCCGGGCAGTCCGTCAAAGATGGCCTTGATCACCTCGAGGCTGCGCTCCGCGGATTCCACCCGCAGGGGCTCCAGCGACGCCGACGGAAGACCGAAGTCCTCCGGGCGGATACGGTATTCCCGCACCTCGCCGTCACGCAGCTCCGCGACCCGGGTCGGCGCGGCGATGCTGATCTCGTCGAGGCCGTCCTCGGAGTGGACCACCATGACACGCTCGCTGCCCAGCGTCCGGAGCACATCGGCGACGGGCCGGACCCAGCGCTCGTCATACACGCCCAGCAGCTGATTCGGCGCCCCCGCCGGGTTGGTGAGCGGCCCCAGCAGGTTGAAGACGGTGCGCACGCCCATCTCCTTGCGCGGGCCGATGGCATGGCGCATGGCGAGGTGGTGCTGCGGCGCGAATATGAAGCCGACGCCAACGGCATCAATGCAGCGGGCGACCGCCTCGGCATCGAGATCCAGACTGGCGCCGGCGGTCTGCAGCAGGTCGGCGCTGCCCGAGGCGCTGGAGACCGAGCGGTTGCCGTGCTTGGCCACACGCCCCCCGGCGGCGGCCACCACAAAGGCCGTCGCCGTGGAGATGTTGAAGGTACCCCGGGCATCGCCGCCGGTACCGCAGGTGTCGACCAGATGGGCACGGTCCACCGTCACATGGACGGCGAGTTCGCGCATGACCCGGGCGGCGGCGGCGATTTCGGTGACGGTTTCACCCTTCATGGCGAGTCCGATCAGGAAACCGCCAATCTGCGCCGGCGTCGCCTCGCCGGTCATGATCCGCCGCATGACCGCGGTCATCTCGGCCTCGTCGAGATCGCCCCGATCCATGAGCCGGCGTATCGCTGCCTGGATTTCCATTCTGACCTCCTCCCCGTCTCAGGCCGCGGCCGCCGGCCGGGCCAGGAAATTGCGCAACAGATCATGCCCGGTGCGGGTGAGAATCGACTCCGGATGGAACTGCACGCCCTCGACATCGAGGTGGCGGTGGCGAATCCCCATGATCTCCTCCATGCCGCCGCCCTCCAGTTCGGTCCAGGCGGTGATCTCCAGGCAATCGGGCAGCGTCCCGGCGTCCAGCACCAGCGAGTGATAGCGGGTTGCCTCCAGCGGATCGGGCAGCCCCTGGAACACGCCCCGATCGTGGTGATGCACCCATGAGGTCTTGCCGTGCATCACGGTCCCGGCATGAATGACATCCGCGCCGAAAGCCTGGCCAATGGCCTGGTGGCCCAGGCAGACGCCGAGGATCGGCAGCCGACCGGCGAGGCGTCGGACCACCTCCAGCGACACGCCCGCCTCGTTCGGCGTGCAGGGTCCCGGGGAGAGTACGATGCGCTCCGGCTGCAGGCGCTCGATCTCGTCGACGGTGATCGCATCGTTGCGATACACCGCCACGTCGGCGCCCAGCTCGCCCAGATACTGCACCAGGTTGTAGGTGAACGAGTCGTAGTTATCGATCATCAACAGCATGGCAATCCCCTGATCAGCCCTGGTCCAGACCGGCTTCGGCCATGGCCACCGCACGGAACAGCGCGCGTCCCTTGTTCACGGTCTCCTCCCACTCCGCGGCGGGGTCGGAGTCGTGCACGACACCGCCACCGGCCTGGACATGCACCCGCCCGTCCTTGATCACCGCCGTCCGGATGGCGATGGCCGTGTCCATGTTGCCCGACCAGGAGAGGTAACCGACGGCGCCGCCATAGACGCCCCGCTTGACCGGTTCGACCTCGTCGATGATCTCCATGGCACGGATCTTGGGCGCACCACTCAGCGTGCCGGCGGGATGGGTGGCGCGCAGCAGATCCATGGGACCGAGCCCCTCGCGCAGCCGCCCGGTCACGTTGGAGACGATGTGCATGACATGGCTGTAGCGTTCGATGGTCATGCGGTCGGTGACGCGTACCGATCCCAGCTCGCTGACCCGGCCGATGTCATTCCGCCCCAGGTCGATGAGCATCAGGTGCTCGGCCCGCTCCTTGGGATCGCCGAGCAGATCGGCCTCCAGTTCGCGATCCTCCTCGGCGCTCGCCCCGCGCCGTCGCGTCCCCGCAATCGGGCGGACGGTCGCCTCGCCCTCCTCGAGACGGGCGAGGATCTCCGGCGATGAGCCCACCACCTGGAAATCACCGAAATCGAGGAAAAACAGGTAGGGCGACGGATTGGTACAGCGCAGTGCACGGTAGAGATCGAGCGGCCGGCCGTGGTAATCCGCGCTCATGCGCCGCGACGGCACGACCTGCATGCAGTCGCCATCCACGATGTACTGCCGGATCCGCTCGACCATGGCCTCGTAGTCGTCGCGCTCAATGGACGAGTCGAAATCCTCCTCGGCCACGGCCCGCGGCGGTGTGGGCCGCGCATAGGCCAGCGCCTCACTGCGGAGCTGCTCGGCCAGGGCGGCGAGGCGTGCCTCGCCCCGCGCCAGGCCATCGGCCTCTGACGGGTCGACATTGACCACCAGATAAAGCCGACCGGCCAGATTGTCGAACACGAGGACCTCTTCGGATTCCATCAGCAGGATATCCGGAACGCCCAGGGTGTCGGGGTTGGGGCAATCGGCCAGGCGCGGCTCGATATAACGGATCGTGTCGTAACCGAAATAGCCGACGAGGCCGCCCAGAAAGCGCGGCAGACCGGGCCTGTCCGCCGGTGGCGCGGCGCTCACCGCCGCGTGACGCATCTCCACCCACGCCAGCGGGTCGCCAACCACCTCGTCGGCGATCCGTTCGCCGTCCACCCAGGTCTCGATCCGGTGGCCGTGGATGCGGTACTGGCGCCGGCACGGCAGACCAATGATGGAATACCGGCCCCACTTCTCGCCGCCCTGGACGGATTCAAACAGATAGCTGCCGGGCGCGGCCGCCAGCTTCAGGTAGGTGGAAAGCGGCGTATCCAGATCGGCGAGCAGCTCGCGGACAAGCGGAACGCGATTGAAGCCCTCACGGGCATGCCGGGCGATCGTGTCTTGATTCATGGGGCAATCCGGTCGGTTCGGGCATGCAGCACGGCCAGGCGCTCGGCCAGGGCCGGAACGGTCAGAGTCAGCGCTGCCGGATGCCCGTCAAAGATAGCATCGTCGCCGGGGTAGCCGTAAGGCACCCGCACCAGCAGGGCACCGGCGGCAGCCGCCGCATCACGATCCGCCGCGGAATCCCCCACGTACAGACAACGTCGGATATCGACCTGCAGGGCATCCGCTGCGTGGACCAGGGGTGCCGGATCGGGTTTCTTGACGGCGAGGGTGTCGCCACTCACCAGGGTGGCGAAGCGCCCGGCGATGCCCAGCGCCTCGAGCAGCGGTTGCGTGAAGGCGCCGGGCTTGTTGGTGACCACACCCAGGGGCAGATCCAGTGCCGCGAGCCGGCCGAGCCCGTTCGCCACGCCGGTATAGAGAACGCTGCGCTCGTGGAGACAGTCATGGTAGTGGGCGAAGAAACGCGCCAGCGCCGCCTCGGTCTGCGGTGGTTCGGCCGTGATCCCGCGCCGGCCGGCCAGCGCCCGGGCGACCAGCCGCCGGGCGCCGTTACCGATCCAGTGGCGGACCCGGTCCTCGTCGATGGCCGGCCGGTCGAGATCGGCCAGGGTCCGGTTGACCGCGGTGGTCAGGTCGGGCGCGCTGTCCACCAGCGTGCCGTCAAGATCGAACAGGACGGCGTCGGGGAAGAACAGGCTCACGACTCGACCCGTGCCGCCCGCTCGCGCATCTCGGCGATCACGGCGGCATAATCGGACTTGCCGAAGATCGCCGAGCCGGCGACCACCGTATCGGCGCCGGCGGCGACCACCGCATCGATATTGTCCGGGCCGACGCCGCCGTCCACCTCCAGTCGAATCGGGCGCGACTGACCATCGATGAGGGCACGGGCCTCGCGCAGCTTATCGAGGGTGCCCGGCAGGAACTGCTGGCCGCCGAATCCGGGGTTGACCGACATGAGCAGGATGAGATCGACCTTGTCCATGACGTAGCGCAGGCAGTCCAGCGGCGTCGCCGGGTTGAACACGAGCCCCGTCCGGCAACCCTGATCGCGGATCAACTGCAGGCTGCGGTCGACGTGATCACTCGCCTCGGGATGGAAGCTGATCAGGCTGGCCCCGGCGGCGGCGAAATCCGGAATGATCCGGTCCACCGGCCGCACCATCAGGTGCACGTCAATGGGCGCGCTCACACCGTGGCGCCGGAGCGCCTGGCAGACCACCGGCCCGACGCTGAGGTTGGGCACGTAGTGGTTGTCCATGACATCGAAGTGGACCCAGTCGGCGCCGGCGGCCAGCACCCGGTCGACTTCCTCGCCCAGGCGGGCGAAATCGGCGGCGAGGATGGAGGGGGCAATGACAAGATTCTGCATGGCCGGAATTCTAGCAGACCGGCGGATCAGACGCCCCGTGGGGTCAGCCCGGCGAGAATGGCGCGGCGCACCGCCGCGAAGTCGTCGCGGCCGTCCAGGCGGGCAAGCTGCAGCGCCCCCTGGGCCGCCGCCATGATCACCCTCGCCTGATCGCCGGTATCGCCGGGGAAGTCCAGCGTGCCCTCAAGCCGACCGGCATCCAGGATACCGCTCAGCCACTCGGCGAGATCGTCGCGCAGGCCTTCCGCCTCGGCGCAGGCCCGGGCCGGCAGGCTGGCGTACTCCACACCGGCCACCCCCAGCGGGCAGACCCGTTCGCCCTCGATGTTGCGGGCCTCGAGATCAAGGAACCGGCCGACCTGCTCCAGCGGCCCGTAACGGCTGTTGCCCATCTGCTCCCGCCACCAGGCGAACTCGACACGGTAGCCCGCGAACACCGCCGTGACCAGGTCGGACTTGGAGCGGAAATGATAGTGCACGGCACCACTCTGGACTTCCAGGGCATCGGCGATCTGCCCGAAACTGAACCCATGATAACCACGCTGCTGCAGCCACTCGGCGGCCAGACGCAGAATGCGGCGCCGCGTCTCCCCGCGCGGCCGTCGCTGTCGCGGAACCGACATCAGGCCCCGAGCGCCAGTTCGGCCAGGTTGCAGGGCCGATGGCGGACATCCAGCTGGTCGGCCAGGATCCCGTTCCAGCCGTCGCGACAGGCCCCGGTGGAACCGGGCAGCGCGGCGATCAGGGTGCCATTGGCGATGCCCGCAATCACCCGGGACTGCAGCATGGATGTGCCGATGGTCTCCCGGGAAATCTGCCGGAAGAGCTCGCCGAAGCCCGGTATCTCGCGGTCGAACAACACCCGGACCGCCTCGGGGGTGACATCCCGCGCCGTAAACCCCGTCCCGCCGGTGGTCAGGATGGCCTGCACCGATGGATCGGCGATCCAGGCCGAGACCATGCGACGGATTTCGTAGCGGTCATCGATGACGATGTCCCGCGCCGCGATGCGATGCCCGGCCGCGGTGGCAAGCGCTGCCAGCATGTCACCCGAGCGATCATCGGCGGGCGTACGGGTATCCGAAACGGTCAGGATGGCCAGGTCCAGGGGAACAAAATCGCGCGCTGCGCTCACGGGGCACTCCGGTGAAAGGAATGGATCGGGCTTGTTGAACATCAAGATAACGCGCCGCTGCCGGGCCACCAAGCCTGTACAATGGCGGGTTCAGTCGAACGCATGGGTCATCGCATGGAATCCCGCAAGATCGCCGTTGTCGGCGCCGGTGTCGCCGGCATCGGCGCGGCCTGGCTGCTCTCGCAGCGCCACGAGGTCACGCTCTTCGAGGCCAATGACCGCCTGGGCGGACACAGCAACACGGTGGCCTGTGAGCTGCCGGAGGGCGAGATCCCGGTGGACACCGGCTTCATCGTCTACAACGAACCCAATTACCCCCAGCTCTCCGCGCTCTTCCGACACCTCGACGTGCCCACGCGGGAGTCCAACATGTCCTTCGCGTTTGCCGCCACGGACATCGACCTCGAGTATGCGGGCAGCGGCCTGGGGACGCTGTTCGCCCAGCGCCGCAACCTGCTCCGACCCCGTTTCTGGGGCATGGTGCGGGATATCCTGCGCTTCAACCGCGAGGCCAACGAACGGCTGGCCAGCGGCCGCGGTCACGATCTGAGCCTGGGCGAACTGCTCGATGAGCTGGGCATGGGGGATGCGTTCCGGCGCTACTATCTGCTGCCCATGAGTGCGGCGATATGGTCCTGCCCGCAGGACGTCATGCTGCAATTCCCGGCTCGGTCCTTCCTGCGTTTCTTCTACAACCACGGTCTCATCCAGCTCCGCGACCGGCCGCAGTGGCGCACGGTCGCCGGCGGCAGCCGCGAGTACATCCGGCGCATGCGACCGGCCATCCAGCATGTCCACACCGCCACCCCGGTGCGCTCGGTCATGCGCCTGGCCTCCGGCGTGCGCCTCGCCGGCGATGCCGGCGAGCTGGGCGAATACGACGCGGTGGTCATGGCGGCCCACGGCGATCAGACCCTGGCCATGCTCGATGCGCCGAGCGAGGCCGAGGCGCGCCTGCTCGGGGCCTTCGGCTACCAGGCCAATGATGCCTGGCTGCATACCGATCCCGCGCTGATGCCGAAGCGCCGGGCGATCTGGTCGTCGTGGAACCATCTCACTGCTCGAAGCGTCGACGGGAGACAGCCCGTTTCGGTGACCTACTGGATGAATCGACTGCAACCGCTCGCCACCGACACCGACGTGATGGTCACGCTGAACCCCCTGCAGGCGCCGGCTCCGGCAACCGTCATCCGCCGCCAGCGCTATGACCATCCGGTCTTCGACCAGGCCGCGGTGGCCGCCCAGGCGGCGCTCCCCGGAATCCAGGGTGCCGACCGCATCTGGTACTGCGGCAGTTATCACGGGTACGGCTTCCACGAGGACGCCTTCAGCAGCGCGGTCCGGGTCGCTGAGCAGCTCGGCGCACCGCCCCCCTGGGCCGGCGACACCAGCCCGGCCGACTCGCCTATCCCGCTGAACACGCCCGCCCCGCTGGGGGCCGGCGCCACCTCCTGATGGCGGACGCCGCCCTCGTCATCTACACCGGGCGCCTCGTCCATGAGCGCCGCATCGCGCCGCGCTACCGATTCGCCTATCGCGTCTTCAGCCTGCTGCTGGATATCGATCGGCTGGACGAGGCCGACCGCCGACATCGGCTGTTCGCGCACAACCGCTTCAACCTGATCGGTTTCCGCGACGCGGATCACGGCCCCAAGGACGGCTCACCCCTGCGCCCGTGGATCGATGCCCGGCTCGCCGAGGCGGGCATCGACCTGGCCGGCGGCCGCGTCCAGATCCTCTGCTATCCGCGGGTGCTGGGCTATGTCTTCAACCCGCTGACGCTGTGGTTCTGCCGACATGCCGATGGCAGCCTGCGGGCCGTCCTCTGCGAGGTCCGCAATACCTTTGGCGACTGGCACGGCTACCTGCTGCACGACCATGGCGCGGCGCTGCCGGAGCGCCTGCGCGACCAGGCCGGCAAGGTCTTTCACGTCTCCCCCTTTCTGCCCAGGGAAGGCCATTACCGGTTCCGCCTGCAGACACCGGGGGCGCATTACGGCGCGACGGTGAACTGGCATAATGCGGACGATCCAGACCAGCCGGCCCTGATCGCCGTGCAGTCCGGTGAACGATGCCGGGGCGGTGACCGGGGCTTGCTCCGCGTGGCGCTCACGGTACCCTTGTTGACGCTGAAGGTGATCGCCGCCATTCACTGGCAGGCGCTCAAAATCTGGCTCCGGGGTGGTCGCTTCCACCGCCGCCCGGCGCCGCCGGATTCGGAGATCAGCCAATGACAAGCAGCCAGCAGGCGGTCGTCGACCTGCCTTCCCCACTGCCGCTCGCCGGGCGGATACTCCTCGGCTGGTTCAGCCGCCTCAGGCGTGGCCGCATGGAAGGCCAGATGCCCGGTGGCGAACCCTTCCTGATCCAGGGCGCCGAGGCCGGGCCCACCGGCGTCATGCGGCTCCATCGACCGGGCCGGATGGTCGCCCGCATCGCCACTCGGGGCTCGGTGGGCTTCGCCGAAAGCTACATGGCCGGGGAGTGGTCCAGCCCGGACACCGCCCACCTGCTGGAGCTGATGCTGCGCAACGAGGACGCCTTCCAGCGCCGCATGGAGCCCTCGTGGCTGCACCGCCTGCGACTCGCGCTGCATCATCGCGGTCGTCGCAATACACAGCGCGGCAGCCGCCGCAATATCGCCGCGCATTATGACCTGGGCAACGAGTTCTACCGGCATTGGCTGGATGACACGATGACCTACTCGGCGGCGATCTTCGAGCATCCCGACCAGCCCCTCGCCGAGGCCCAGCAGAACAAGTACGACCAGCTGCTGGATACCCTCGGCGCCCGACCGGGCGAGCACATCCTGGAGATCGGCTGCGGCTGGGGCGGGTTTGCCATGGCGGCCGCCCAGCGCGGCATGCGGGTCACCGGGCTGACCCTGTCCACCGAGCAACTCGCCTGGGCACGACGGCGCATCGCCGAGGCCGGATTCGCCGGGCAGGTGGAGCTGCGGCTGGAGGACTACCGCGACACCCGCGGTCGCTTCGACCATGCCGTGTCCATCGAGATGCTCGAGGCCGTTGGCGAGGCCTACTGGCCGGCCTATTTCCGCATGCTCCACGACCGGGTGCGCCCCGGCGGGCATATCGGCCTGCACGGCATCACCATTGCCGAAGAGCGATACGAGGAATACCGCCGACGGCCGGATTTCATCCAGCGCTACATATTCCCCGGGGGGATGCTGCCAACCCCGCAGCGGCTCGCGGCGGAGAGCGAGCATGCCGGGCTCACGGTCATGGAATCCACCGGACTCGGCCAGCACTACGCCGCCACGCTGCTGCAGTGGGACGCCCGCTTCGTCCGGGCCCTGCCGGAGATTCACCGGCTGGGGTTCGACGAGCACTTCATCAACATGTGGCGCTACTACCTCGCCTACTGCTACGCCGGCTTCCGCACCGGCAGCATCGACGTCAAACGCGTCCTGCTGCGCCGCCCGTGAGCCTCGGACGGGGCCGGATCCTCCTCTATGGCCTGCCGGCCATGCCGCTGGCGGTCATGGGGGTGCCCATGTACATCTTCCTGCCCGGCTTCTATGGCGAGACCCTGGGCCTCGCCGCGGTCGGCACCGCGCTCCTGGTGGCACGGCTGTGGGATGTGGTCACCGACCCGCTGATCGGCAGTCTGGGCGATCGCCTGCACACGCGATGGGGGCGTCGACGGCCGCTGATCGCCGCCGGCATGCCGTTGCTGCTGATCAGTGCCTGGGCGCTGTTCCGGCCGCCGGAGGCGGTGGGGATCGGTTATCTACTGGGCTGGGGGCTGGCCGCCTACCTCGGCTGGACGCTCATGTCGCTGCCCTACACCGCCTGGGGCGCGGAGCTTTCCGAGGATTACGACCAGCGCGCGAGTCTGACCGCCAGCCGCGAGGGGTTCATGCTGGCCGGCACGCTGCTCGCCATCGCCTGGCCCACCGTGGTCGGTGCCGGCCGGGCCGATGCCGCCACGCTCTCCGGGCTCGCCTGGCTGCTGGTCCTGGTGCTGCCACCGGTGGTGGTTCTGACCCTGTGGCGGGTGCCGGAATACCGCCTGCCCTCCCATCCCGTCGGCTGGCGCGAGGGCTGGCGGCTGCTACGGCGCAACCGGCCATTCCTGCGGTTGCTGGCGGCCTACGTCATGAACGGGCTGGCCAACGGACTGCCAGCCTCGCTGTTCACCCTGTTCGTGGCCCATGTCCTGCGTGCCGAAGCCTGGACGGGGCCGTTGCTGCTGGTCTACTTCGTGGTGGGCATCCTCGCCCTGCCGGGCTGGCTGTGGCTGTCACGACGCATCGGCAAGCACCGGGCCTGGGCGTTGTCCATGCTCTGGACCTCGCTGGTGTTCGCGTGGGTGCCCTTCCTGGGACCGGGGGACACCTGGGCGTTCCTGCTGATCTGCGTGCTCTCGGGGGTTGGCGTGGCCGTCGACATGGCCCTGCCCGCCGCCATCCAGGCGGACCTGGTCGACCTCGACACCGCCGGGGGCGGCGGCCGGCGCACCGGGCTCTACTTCGGGATCTGGAACATGGCCACCAA
>CAJXND010000044.1 GCA_913056385.1 uncultured Ectothiorhodospiraceae bacterium | reverse complement strand
CCGGATGCCGACGAGGCGGATCCCGTTCCGGGCATGCTGGCGGTTCTGGAGTCGCTGCAGAAGATGGTCGACGCCGGCAAGATCCGCTACGTGGGCCTGTCCAACGAGTCCGCCTGGGGCACGATGAAGTTCCTCGAGCTCGCCGAGCGTCACGGCTTGCCGCGCATGGTCAGCGTCCAGAATCCCTACAACCTGCTCAACCGCAGCTACGAGGTGGGCCTGGCCGAGGTCTCGCACCGCGAGCAGGTCAGCCTCCTGCCTTACTCTCCGCTCGCCTTCGGTGTGCTCAGCGGCAAGTATCTGGGCGGCGAGCGGCCGGAGAATGCCCGACTGACGCTATTCGACCGCTTCACCCGCTACACGAAGGACCCCGGCATCCGCGCTACCGAGGCCTATGTCGACCTGGCCCGTGAGCACGGGCTGGATCCCGCGCAGATGGCGCTGGCCTGGGTGACGTCGCAGCCGTTCGTCACCAGCAACATCATCGGTGCCACCACCATGACGCAGCTCCAGAGCGACATCGACAGTGCCGATCTGGTGCTGAGCAATGCGGTGCTGGACGCCATCGAGGCGATTCACGCCGAGGTACCGAACCCCTGTCCGTGACGCCTTAGCCCACCTTTTCAATGCGCGCGGGCAGCGCCTGGCGGACCGACGCACCGGTCACCCAGTCCACCCAGGCGTTGCCCGAGCTATGGGTCGGATCCACCAGGCCGAGGTCATTCAGGTTCACGCCGGCGCCGATGGCCTCGTCGCCGGGGAGCGCCGTGCCATCCACCGTATGGGTGCGGGCGCCCAGTTCGCGGTGGCCGTAACCGTGCTCAATGGCCACGGCACCACGCTTGACGCCATCGCGCAGCAACGCGACACCCTCTACTGAACCACCCGGGGTTACCAGGCGAACCCGATCCCCGGTCTCGATGCCCGCGGCCCCGCCGTCTCGCGTATTGATTCCCACGGGATTGTAGGGATGGATCTGTCGCAATCTGGAGGCAGCGATGGAATGCGGGCTCTGCAGATGCGACTTGTACGAAGTCAGGCGCAGCGGCCACTGATCCACCGGATAATGCCGCTCCACCCGTGAGCCATCGGCAAAGCGCGGCGGATGCCAGGTGGGGCAGCCGGTGAAGTACTCGCCGGTCAGGGAATGGCGGTTACTGCCCACCTTTTCATTCCAGATCGTGGCAGGCCGCTGCCAGTGCGTGACCGGCCCGGCATCCTTCGCCGGTGCCTCACCAAAGCGTCCGCCGCGGCAGAAGATATACGCCGCCCGGCGCCACTCCTCGGGCTTGAGATGTGCCTGCAAGATCGGCGTGATGCGCTCAACGCCCGTGAGACGCATATCATCCTCTTCCGCCTCGGGCACCGGGCCACCATCCCAGGCCACATTCGCCGCGCCGCGCAGGTACCAGTCGGCCGCGGTATTCAGCGGATGCAGATTGCCATCCGCATCGGGAATCGCGTTATCACCGAATCCGGGCAACCCCAGACGCTTGGAGACGGCAATCAGGAAGGCCTCCATGCTGAGCGGCTCACCATCAGGCGTTTTCTCGACACGCGGCTCGACAATGGGCCAGCGCGCACTGGTCATGCGCTGCTTGACACCAGCCCAGGCCTTGGAAAAGCCCCACCCCTCGTAGGTCACGAGGTCGGGCACAAGGTAGTCGGCGTAGGCGTTGGTCTCGTTGATGAACGGCTCGATGCCGATGATCAGTCCGATCCGGCTCGGATCCTTCAGGCGCTGATCAATCGCCTCGCGCAGCCCCGCCTGACCATAGATCGGGTTGCCCATGTGGTTGATCCAGATCTTGGCCTGATAGGGATACCCCTCCAGCGCCGAGCACAGATGCTCGGTGAAAAGGGGTGGGGAAACCGGATACCAAGGGGCCCTGGCCGGATAGGGATTACGTCCCGACTCGCGCTTGCGCCGGTACTCGCTACTCTGCTCATAGGTCGTTCGGCTGCGCGACAGGAAGATGCCCTTCGGCCCGATCTTGCCCGGAAAATTGGCCATGTCATAGCGCTCGCCAGACCCGGTGTTGGTAAACGGTTGACCCTTCACGAAGGTCCCGCCGGGCGCATTCAGATTACCCACCAGCGCATTGAGCATGACAATCGAGTACGAGGTATAGAAGGCGCTGCCGTTCATCACCCCACCATGGGTGTTGATCACCGCCCGCTTGCCGTAGCTGGTGAACTTGCGTGCCAGGGCCTCGATGGTGGCCTCCGGGACATCGCACTCAGCGCTGTATTCGGACAGCGTCAGCCGCCGTGCCTCCTCGGCAAGCCGCTGCATGGCCGACTTCACCACCACCGTGGAACCATCGGCCAGGGTCACCTCCCGGGTGACGAACAACTCGGCCGGGCGCGGCTGGGTGTGCGCCATCCATTCGCCATTCGCCGCATCCACGACGACGGAATCATCGGCGTTATCCGCCCAGCCCAGGTCACGCCCCCGCAGGATACGGCCGGTCAGCGCGTGCTCTTCGGTGCTCACCACCAGGTGCGTGGCATTGCTCCAGCTCGGCTCGCCCGCCGCCTCGCGGGCCGCCGGGCCCGGCTGGATCAGGTAGTCACGGTCATAGCGCTCGTTGTCGATGATCCAGCGGATCATCGCCATCGCCATCGCCGAATCCCCCGCCGGACGAATGGGGACCCAGTTGTTGTTGCCCCGGGTCGCCAGACTCGAGGAGTTGGGTAGGGAGGGGGCCACCACAACGTATTCGAAGCGCCGGTCGGTGCGGGCACTGGCGAGTTGACGGCCCTGCTGCTTGTACGGATTGCCGGCATGCGCCGGGGCCGTTCCCATGAAGATCACGAAACGGGCGTGATCCCAGTCCGGCTTGGCATGGGTGAAACCCTTCATGTCATCGAACAGCGCTCCGGAACCGACCCGGTAGCCAAGCCCGCAATAGGAGCCGTGATGGCCGAAGTTGCGCGTCCCGAAGGCGTTGAAGGTGAAGCGCTTGACGATCGCCCGGCGGCCGTCGGGACCGGCGTCGGTCACCAGCAGCCGGTTCGCCACCGGCCCGTACTCCGGGTTTTCCGGGTCCATCAGCGTCTCGGTATCATGGATGGCGCGCAGACCGTCCACATGCCCCTCGCTGAACAGATCACCGCCCTCGGTGACCTCCTCGATGAGCTGCTCGAAGCTGATCGTCTCCCACTGCCCGCTGCCACGCGGCCCGACCCGTTTCATCGGCCGGGTGATGCGCTGGGGGTTATCCAGCAGCTCGAGCATCGCCGCACCCCGGGCACAGGCCGCCGAACGCCCCTCGATGCCGGGATCACCACCGAGACCGGTATAGGCCTCCCGCACAGTGGCATCGTAGGCCTGCGGCTTTTCATGGGAGAGCGGATGATAGGGATTGCCGGCGATCCGCAGCACGCGATTATTGACGGTATCCACCCGCGCCCGGATGCCGCACTGGGTCCAGCAGCCGAGGCACTGGGTCAGGCTCACCACCTGACCCTCGGCCGGTGTGAGCTCGCCGGTTTCGGCGTCGATACGGAATTCCGGCGGCAGCGCGTTGCCGGTGATGCGATCCATGGTCGGTTCGCCGGCACTGCCGCTCAGCAGCCCCTGGGTCGCCTTCTTGACAGGATCGACGTAACCGGCGCCAAACACGCCCAGTCCACCCAGGGCCGCGCTGCCCTTGAGAAGGTTGCGACGCTTGTTATCCATGAGCCACCTCGCTCATTTTCACTGAACCATTGGCGGCCTCACGGCCGGCGATGATGCCGGGGAGGACCATCATCACCGCCAGCCAGAGACCAAAGATACCCAGAATGCCGAGCAGGCCGTCGCTGCCCAGCGGCAAGTGGTAGGGGTAGAGCCCGGCGCCGTACTTCGGCACCGTCTGCACATCCATCAGGACCGCCCAGCGGAAGGACCAGGCGGCCAGAAGCGCCAGCGGTGCCATCCACCAGGACAGGGCGACACCGCGCGGCGTGCGCAGCATCCAGAGCGCCGCCACGAGCAGGGCAATGCCAACGCCCAGCGACAGTGCGAAGACGATCCGCCAGTAGGCGAACTGTTCAATCAGGCGGCCGAAGGCCTGGAACGAGACCGAATCCGTTATCCAACCGGTCGCGGCCCAGCCAAGCGCACCGGCCCCGGTGCCCAGAAGCGCCAGCACGAACAGACGCAGGGTGAAGCGCTGATCACCGGCAGTCGCCCTGAAGATCCGCGACTGGGCATAGAGCATCGCCGCCAGAGTGCCCATGAAGGCGGTCATCGCCAGGTTCAGGATGAGCCACTCGGTATGCCAGAGCGCCCGGGCCTTGACGATCATCACCTCGGACCCCGTGTAGACCAGGATGCCCATCGCACCAATGGTCATCAGTGCGGCCAGCCATGGCATAACGCGGCGGCCCGACCAGCGACCCACTGCCCAGAGCGCCAGCCAGCGCGGCGCGCCCTGCGCCTTGAATCGCTCGCGCTGCCAGAGGACCCAGTAGCCAATCAATCCGGCCATGAATACCGGCAGGATCAGCGCCCCCAGGGACATCCAGGACCAGGGCGTGATGTCGGTGTAGAAATGATGGAAGCGACCGGGCTGATGCAGGTCGGCCAGCAGGGCGATCGGGGCGACCACACCCGTGGACACCGCCACCAGCAGGGCGGCGGGCTGGAGCCGCTGCCAGCGGCCACCGCGCAGGAACTCCCCGACGCCGGCAATAATCGCGGCCGTGGCGGCGAGGCCGACGAAGAAGAAGTACTGCACCGCCCACGGCAGCCAGGCCACTTCCTGCTGCGGGACGATAATCTCGGCAACGTTCATGATACCGCCCCCATTACGCCACCATGTTCGGAGTCGAACCACAGTCCGCTCTCGCCCTGGATACGCTCGATGAAGGCATCGGTCATACCGATGTAGAAGACATGGGGCCGGGTATTGAGCTCCGGCTTGAGCACCTTGATGTCGTCATAGTTCTCGCGCAGGACCTGATTGATGTGACTGTCGGGATCGTTGAGATCACCAATGATGCGTGCACCGCCCACGCAACTCTCCACGCAGGCCGGCAGCAGGCCCGCCTCCAGGCGATGGACGCAGAAGTTGCACTTGTCCGCCACCTGGGTGTCGTGGTTGATGAACCGGGCGTCATAGGGACAGGCCTGGACACAGTAGCCGCAGCCCACGCACTGCTCGTTGTCCACCACCACGATTCCATCCCGCCGCTGCCATGTGGCCTGTACGGGACAGACGGGCACGCAGGGCGGGTTGTCACACTGGTTGCACAACCTCGGCAGCATGACTGCCGCGGTGTCCTCGGAATCGTTATCCTTGACCTCATACTGGTGCACGATGGTGCGGAACTGGCCGACGGGCGGCTGATTCTCGATCGAACAGCTCACGGTGCAGGCCTGGCAGCCGATACAGCGGCGAAGATCGATGGCCATGCCATAACGCTTGCCGGGATCGCCGCCGCGACGGGCCGGCTGATCGTTCACCGCGGCCTGCACATCGGCGAGCGGCACCACGGCGGCGCCGGCACTGATGGCCGCCTTGCCCAGGAACTGTCTGCGGGATAGATCCATGACGCGACTCCGTAATAAAACGCTGAGCCCATCATCCGGTCTGCGCGTCCCGCGCCGAATTGTGGAAAACCACAAGGCCGGGACAACCTTGATCTGGAACAAGCTCTACTCAGCTTTCGGGCAGACCCGGGGCTTTCTCCGCACCATCGCGGCGCTGGCCCTGATCAGTCACGGGCTGGCGGCGGCGCAGACAACAGACGACATCGACCAGCCGGCCCCGGTGGATGGCGGCACCGTGGTCGTCGGCATCCTGGCGCCACGCGGCGAGGCCCATGCGCTCACCCAATGGCAATCCACCCTGAGGGCACTGGACGAGGCCATACCACGCGCCTCGTTCAAGCCCCGCGCACTCACCCTGGATGGCATCGTCGAGGCCGTTGCCGAGGGGCGCATCGATTTCGTGCTCACCAACCCGGGGCAGTTCGTGCTGCTGGGCACGCCCTATGCGTTGAGCTGGCTGGCCACGCTGCGCTCCAATCCCGCGGATTCTGCCCGCGAGGCGCTGGGCTCGGTCCTCCTGGTTCGCGAGGACGCACCCTACACGAGCGCCCAGCAGCTCGCCGGCAAACGGGTTGTAGCGGTCCATGAGCAGGCCTTTGGCGGCTACCTGCTCCTGCTGCCGCAGCTCGAGTCCGCCGGCATCAACCCCGGCGCCCTGGACCTGGCGTTTCTCGGCTATCCGGTGGACGCCCTCCTCTACCAGCTCCGGGACGGTCAGGCCGAAGCGGCGATCATGCCAGTCTGCATGCTCGAGCAGATGGCCGCCGAGGGGCTGGTCGCCCTTGAGGACTACCGGCCCCTCATGTCCCGCGGGAAGCTCGGTGGATGCCTTGCAAGCACCCCGGCCTACCCGGACTGGACCTTTGCCGCGCTGCCGCATGTCTCCGAGGCGCTGGCCGCCGATGTGGCCCGTGTGCTGCTGGACATGGACGGCGCCGGGACGACCCGCTGGGGCGCACCGGTGTCCGCGGCCAGGGTCGCCACGCTCTTCGACGACCTCCGACTGCATCCGCTCCGGGAGCCCCTGCTGGATCGGCTTGTCGACACCCTGAGGCGGTACTGGCACTACACCCTGTTCGCCGCCCTGCTGTTGTTGGGTGCGCTGCTCTACCACGCCTGGATCCAGCGTCAGGCGCACCGGCACAGCCGCGCCCTGCAATCGACCCAGCTGGCGCTGCGCGAGCGCGAGCGCGAGCTGGCCAGTGCCCAGAGCCTGAGCGTCTCCGGTGAGCTGGCGGCAACGCTGGCCCACGAACTCAACCAGCCACTGGCCGCGATCCGGCACTATGCCGAGGGCGGACGCCTGCGACTGGAACGCCAGACCCCGGACAGCCCCCTGCTGGAGCCATTCTCCCGTATTGGCAAAGAGGCCGCCCGCGGCGCCGGCATCATCGAGCAGGCACGGCAGTGGATCCGGCGCGAACCCCCGGCGATCGAACGAGTCGCGCTGGATGGATTACTCCGGGATGCCGTCGCCCTGACCGAACCCCGAGTCCGCCGGCTCGACATTGCACTCGACTGGACGGTCCGGCCCGCCGATCTCGCGGCCCGCGGCAATCGGCTTGCCATGGAGCAGGTCCTCAGCAATCTGATCAACAACAGTCTGGATGCCTTCGAGGCCGATCGACGGGTCGGCTGGATCCGCATCGACGCCGGCTACGATGCCGATACGGCGCAGGTGAGGTTAACGGTGGCGGACAACGCCGGCGGTTTCGACACCGAGCGCCTGTCGCAGCCTTTCACGCCACTGGACAGCAGTCGCGCCGAAGGGCTGGGTCTGGGGCTGGTGATCAGCCGGCGACTCATGCAGCGCCAGCGCGGTACCATCGACATCGGCAACCATGCACGCGGGGGCGCCGAGATCCGTCTCACGCTGCCGGCCAGTACCGAGGACGCCAACCCATGATCAGTGCCCTGCCCGTTCACCTGGTCGATGACGATGCCGGCGTCGCCGAGGCCTGCCGCTACCTGCTCGAAGGCCTGGATCTGGGGGTGACCTACTGGTCCAGCGGAGAGCATTTCCTGGCCGGCGCCAACCTGCACGAGCCGGCCGCCGTCATTCTCGACATGCGCATGCCGGGGCTCGATGGCATCGCAGTCCATGAGCGTCTGCGGGCCGGGAATGCCTGCCTGGGCGTGGTCATTCTCACCGGTCATGGCGATGTCGACCTCGCGGTGGATGCCATGAAACGCGGCGCGGTGGACTTCCTGCAGAAACCGGTGAGCGCCGAGGCCCTGCAACAGGCCCTTGCGACGGCATTCGAGCGGGCGCGGGATAATGCGGCTCACCGGGACATCTCGGCCCGCGCCGAGCAGCTCAGCGATCGCGAACGCGAGATTGCCCGCTGCGTGAGCCAGGGCATGACCAACCGGACCATTGCCGACGCCCTGCATATCGCCGTGCGCACAGTGGAAGTCCACCGGGCCCGCGTGGTCGAGAAAATGGGAGCGGCCAACAGCGCCGAGCTCGCCGCGCTATGGCAGCGGATTGACTAGAAGAAGCGCACCAGCCTGATCTGCAACGCATCGTCCAGCTCGAGGGCGCTGCTGTCATCCACGGGCCGCTTGTAGCTGATGTTCAGCCGGCTGCGGGGTGACAGGGCGAACAAGCCCCACAGTCCGTACCGCTCGCGATTGATGGACGACCCCCACTCACCACCGTCCACCCGCGACTCGGCACCGCGGTCGATGTAATAGCTGGCGGCGAGGGTCACCGCAGGGTGGGGACGCCAGGCCAGCGAGCTCTGATAGCTGATGTAGGGCTTGACCTCGAGCGTGGCGGGATCCGCCGGCCGGAGGCCCGCATGGCTGATCGCAACCCGCTCGCCGATATAGTCTTCATTGTCGCCGAAGAACATCACATCGGCGGCCAGATTCCATTCAAAGTGCTCGCCAAGTCGCTGCTGGCCGCCGGCCTGGAGTATGGCCGCATAGCGATTGCTGCCCGGGTTGAGGTTGGCCCCGAGGGTGCGGCCGGCCTCGTATTCGCCGGTGGGAGCGACCAGATAGCCCGCCATGCCCAGATACTGCCCCTTTTCACGGTCGGCATGCGGCCAGACCGCGAGGGCCAATGATAAATCCCCGGCTCCCTTGCCCGGATCCAGATCGAATCGGGACGCGGCCTCGCCGCTGACCTTGTATTCCACCAGCGGCAACTCGCCGTAGGCATAGGCCGGCATGCCTGCCAGCTCAAAGCCGTGGCCCAGGCGCAGGTTGGCGTTGCGCCGCTCGACCCGGACGCTGGTCGGCCCGACATGGGGGATGTCGAGCGATCCGGAAAATGACCGGTCGGCCAGTTCCAGGCTCGCGCCGGTGACCCCCACCGGCGGCGCGATCCCGTCGAGGGGGCCAAGATCGAGCGCCAGCACGGTCGCAGGCGCCACTGTCCCCACGAGGAGACACAGCCACCCGGCGATGGCAGGGCATCGGGGCAGCGCGCACCGTCTGCTAAACACGAGTCATCATCCGTCATTCCGCATGTCTCAACAGTATGGGTGACAGGTTTGGTAAGTTCCAGCAAGCGGTGGCGCGATATACTGGAAATGCAATGCATTGTAAGGACACAGGCAATGATCGACGCACTGGTCGTTGAGGATGAATCCGAATTGCAGGATGCAATTGTCACCACCCTGCAGATGGAAGGCATGCGGGCCGTGGGGCTGTCGTCCGTGGAGGCGGCGGAGCGGTGGCTCTCAACCAATCAGACGCTGACGATACTGCTGGACCTCACCCTGCCGGGCGTCGGCGGGCTTGAATGGCTCCGATCGCATCGACCGGCGCAGAACACGGGCCTGATCATCATAACCGGGCATCCGTCCGCACGGGCTCGGGTCGAGGCCCGGACCCTCGGGGCGGATGATTACCTCCAGAAGCCGCTGAATCTCGAGGAGGTGGCGCTGACCGTGCGAAACCTCATCCAGCGGCTGCCGCACACGAACCAGTGGACCCTGGATCTGTTGAACTGGACGCTGGTCCCGCCCACCGGCCAGCAGGTGCGGTTGACGGCCTCGGAACTGGGCTTTCTGCACGCCCTGGCCCGGGAGCCGGGCAGCGCCGTGGATCGGCGTGAGATCATCCGCTATCTGGGTGCCAACGAGAGCAGCTATGACATGCGGCGCATGGAGGTGCTGGTCCGTCGCCTGCGCAGCAAACTCGAGGAAGAGACCGGCGAAGCCAGCCCCATCCAGACCGCCCGTGGGGTTGGCTACTCATTCACCGCGGCCATCCGGATCGCCGAGCGGCCCGGCGACTGAGGCACACATGAACTGCTCCCGTCAGGCCGCCGCGCCATTGAAATAATCCACGACATGCTGGGCCAGTGCCTCGACGGCGGCACCGCGGGCCGGCATACGCAGCAACAACACCTCATAGTCGCCCAGGGGGGAAAGCCCCGCTTCCTCCTCTTCGATCACCCGCAGCGGCGACTGCACCAGACCGCGGGGGAAAGGGGTAATGGCGATATCCTGGAGGATGGCGGCCTCCTGGGCACTGGTGTGCTCACAGGTGTAGGCGATCCGGTAGCGATGCCCGCTGCGGTTGAGCGCCTCCAGCGCCATACGCCGCCAGGCGCAGCCGCGGTCCGCCACCGCGATCGGCAGCGGCGATCGCTGCAGGGCAACGCCGCCCTCGCGCCCCGTCCAGACCAGCGGCTCGCGATAGATGGGCTCGGCGAGCGGATGCGGGCGGTTACCCGCCTCGGCAATCAACAGCGCGATATCCAGCTCGCCAATGTCCAGGCGGCGCATCAGGTCGGGACTGCGGCCCACCCGGACGTTGACCTGGACCGCGGGAAAGCCGCGGCTGAACTGCGAGAGGATGCCCGGCAGAACCCGCGTCCCGAGATCATCCGGCGCACCCAGGCGCACGGTTCCACCCACCTGCGGTGAGAGGAACTGACCCACCGCCTCGTCATTGAGTTCGAGGAGCTGCCGGGCATAACCCAGCATGGTCTCGCCCTCCGGCGTCAGATGAACCTGTCGGGGTTCTCGCACGAACAAGGCGCGGCCCAGCATTTCCTCGAGTCGTTTGATCTGCATGCTCACCGCGGAAGGCGTCCGGTAGATCTGCTGCGCGGCCCGCGAAAAGCTGCCGGTCTCGGCAATCGCCACAAACGTGCGGAGGATCTCCATATCCAGGAGGGGGAGCCCCTGCGGCGAATTGGGGGAGGTGGGTGTGGACATCGCGGTCTCCCGATGATGGCCATATGGATCAACGAAATTCACTACAAAGTTTATTCTTTTTCAGTTGCCTGAACAAACTCCCATAGAGACAATATTGCCCACGGGCCGCAACTGCGTCCCGCAATGCACATTCAGCACAACTGAACGGAGGTGAAGCACCATGGTCGGCCAGACAAATCGCCACGACACCGAAATCTACATGCCGGCCATGCCGCCGATGGGCCTCTCCCGGGCCATCGGCCACTGGCTGCGCAACCGTCGCCGCAACCGTGCCGCCGAGTCGCTGAGCCGCCTCAACGGCCACCTGCTTGATGACATCGGTGTGAGCCGCCAGGCGGCCCGGCGGGTCAGCGAGTATCAGCTGACGCGCATCTACGCCCAGCCCCTCGGCCAGATACGGTTGGTCAAGCGCAGCGGCGCGCCGGCCGAGCGGCATGAGCCGAAGGCCCGGATGCCGCGCGAAACCCGTCAGTAGGTCGCGAAACGGCAACGCTGAATCGACCGCCGGTGCCCCCCTGCAGCGGCGGTCGACTTGTTTACGACGGCCGGATCTCGGAGCATTGGAGCGATGACCATCAAGCTCCTTGCCGTCGGCGATCTGCATCTGGGCCGTCGCCCGTCCCGATTGCCGGAAAACCTGTCGGCCCGCATCGATGACTTCTCTCCCGCGACCGCCTGGGAACGAGTCATTGATCTCGCCGTGCGCGAGCGCGTCCAGGCCGTCCTGCTCGCCGGGGATGTCGCCGAATCCACGCAGGACTATTTCGAGGCGCTGCCACGACTGCAGGCCGGTGCCGCACGATTGAACGGCGCCGGCATACAGTTACTGGCGATCAGCGGCAATCACGATGTCGACATCCTCCCGCGTTTGATCGATGAGGTCCCCGAGGCGCGATTGCTGGGCGCAGGCGGTGAATGGGAATCCGTCGGAATAGCAGGCGTTGGGAATGATGATCCGGAGCAAGTCACCATCTGGGGCTGGTCGTTTCCCGCGCCCCGTGTCAGCGAGAGCCCCATCGCGACCCTGCCCGCGTCACCCGGCCCGGGCCCGCACCTGGGGCTGCTCCACTGCGACCGCGACCAGTCGCAGAGCCCCTATGCACCCGTCACCAGTGAGCAACTGCGCAGCACCGGCTTTGACGCCTGGCTGCTTGGCCACATCCATCAGCCGGATGCCCTGCACGCCCAGCAGGCCACGGGCTACCTGGGCAGCGTGGCAGGACTGGATGCCGGCGAGCCCGGCCCTCGCGGCCCCTGGCTGTTGGAGATTCGCGATGGTCGCATTCAGCATCTCGAGCAGCGTCCCCTGGCGCCCCTGCGCTGGGAACGCGTGGACGTGGACATCAGCGGCGCCGCCAGCGGAGCCGCGGTGGCGACGGCGCTCAGCCGGCGTCTGGAGGCACTCGGCGCTGATCTGACCCGGGGAGTGGACTGGCCCGACCTGGTCGCCCTGCGCATCAGGCTGGTCGGCGAATGCGACCTGACCCGGGAAGCGATCGAAGCCGAACTGCCCGACAACGCACGGGCAATGGGGCTGCCGGGAACCGGGCAGATTCAGTGGTTTCTCGAGCACCTGCGAATCGACACGCGCCCCACCATCCCGCTCTCCAGGCTTGCGGAGCGCGATGACCAGCCCGGTCTCCTCGCCCGTCGACTGCTCACCCTGCAGCGCGCCGGCGACGATCCGGAGAGAAGGGCGTTGCTCGAAGCCGCCCGGCAACATCTCCAGTCGAGCATGGCCGACAGTCGCTGGCGCCAGCTGCCCGGCGATGATCCCGGCCCGGAATCCATTGCCGACTGGCTGCGTGAGCGCGGCCAGGACGCCCTGCGGGCCATGCTCGCCCAGGAGGCGGACTGATGCGGCTCACCGGTATCGACATCCGCCAGTTGCCGGGCATCGATCCGATGCAGCTCGACGACTTCCACGATGGCATCAATTTCATTGTCGGGCCCAACGCCATCGGCAAGAGCAGCGTGATCCGGGCGCTGCAGTACCTGCTCGGCGAACCGCGGCCAGGTGATCCGCCGGCCTTGGCCATCGCCGCCCGATTCCGCGATGGCACCCATCGCTGGGAGGCCCAGCGCAACGGGCCCCATCGCCGGTGGCTGTGCGACGGCGAGCCGGTCGAACCGCCCCCGCTTCCCACCGCGGATGCCCTGCATTGCTACTGGCTGCGGGCGGAGACCCTGATCTCGCCCGATAGCGACAGCGAGGCCCGACTCGGCCGACGGCTGCGCGAGGCGCTGGCCGGGGGCATTGATCTGGAGCGCGTCCGTGCCGAGGCCGGGCTGGCGCCCGCCCCCTTCCCGCAGAACGAGCGCCGAGCATGGCAGGCGGCCCGGAGCCACCGGGAAGACACAGAGCGCCGGTATCGAACACTTGATCAGCAGCGCCAGCGCCTGCCCGAACTCCAGCAATCACTCGATGATGCGCGTGCCGCCCAGAGTGGCCTGGAACGCCTGCGACAGGCCCGTCAGCTGAGGGAGGCAATCGATGCACGCCGGGCAGT
>CAJXND010000043.1 GCA_913056385.1 uncultured Ectothiorhodospiraceae bacterium | reverse complement strand
CCGGCGGAGCGACTGATCGAAGGTGCAATCGCGCCCGGCGCCGGGGTATCCTCTCGCGCCATGGAAAAGCATTACGATCCCGCCCGACTGGAGACTGACGCGCAGGCCTACTGGGAAGAGGAGGGCTGCTTCCGGGTCGGCGAAGACCCCGAGCGCGAGAAATACTACTGTCTGTCGATGCTGCCGTATCCCAGCGGCCGGCTGCACATGGGCCATGTGCGCAACTACACCATCGGCGACGTCATCAGCCGCTACCATCGCATGCAGGGCCGCAACGTCCTCCAGCCCATGGGCTGGGACGCCTTCGGGCTGCCCGCGGAGAACGCCGCCATCAAGCGCGGCGTGCCGCCGGCGGAGTGGACCTACCAGAACATCGACCACATGCGCCGCCAGCTCCAGCGCATGGGCTACGGCTACGACTGGACCCGCGAGGTCACCACCTGCGATCCGGCCTACTACCGCTGGGAGCAGCTCATGTTTACCCGGCTCCTGGAGAAGGGGCTGGTCTACCGCGCCCGGGCGGTGGTGAACTGGGATCCGGTGGATCAGACCGTGCTCGCCAACGAGCAGGTGGTGGACGGCCGCGGCTGGCGCTCCGGCGCCCTGGTGGAGCGCCGTGAGATCCCGCAGTGGTTCGTGCGCATCACCGACTACGCCGACGAGCTGCTGGATGGGCTGGATGCCCTGCCGGGCTGGCCGGATGCGGTCAAGACCATGCAGCGCAACTGGATCGGCCGCTCCGAGGGCGTCGAGCTCGATTTCGCCCTGGCCGATGGCGGCCCGCCACTGCGCGTCTACACGACCCGGCCGGATACGCTGTTCGGTGCCACCTACATGGCGGTGGCCGCTGATCATCCGCTGGCGCTGGAGGCCGCGGAGCGGGATCCGTCCATCGCCGCGTTCCTGGATGAAATCCGCAGGGGGGCGGTGACCGAGGAGGCGCTGGAGAAGCTCGAGAAAAAGGGCATGCCGCTCGGCGTGGAGGCGATGAACCCGCTCTCCGGCGAGCGGGTCCCGGTGTGGGTGGCCAACTTCGTGCTGATGGGCTACGGCACCGGTGCGATCATGGCGGTGCCGGCCCACGATACCCGCGACCACGAGTTCGCCACCCGCTTCGGTCTGCCCATCCGCCAGGCCGTGGGGCCCGCCGACGGCAGCGCCGTGGACGTGCAGGCCGAGCCCTGGACGGCCAAGGATGACCTGGTCACGGTGAACGCCGGTGAGTTCACCGGCATGGACTTCCCGACCGCCTTCAATGCCATCGCCGACTACCTGGAGGCGAAGGGCATCGGCGAGCGCAGGATCAATTATCGCCTGCGCGACTGGGGTGTCTCGCGTCAGCGCTACTGGGGCTGCCCGATCCCGGTGATCCACTGCGCCGACTGCGGCGCCGTGCCGGTCCCGGAGGACGATCTGCCGGTGACGCTCCCCGAGCAGGTCACCTTCACCGGCCTGCAGTCGCCGCTGAAGACCGATCCCGAGTGGCGTCGAACCACCTGCCCACGCTGCGGTGCCGAGGCCGAGCGCGAGACGGATACCTTCGATACCTTCGTCGAGTCGTCGTGGTACTACGCCCGCTACTGCAGCCCGGATGCCGATGCCATGCTGGACGAGCGGGCCAATTACTGGCTGCCCGTCAACCAGTACATCGGCGGCATCGAGCATGCGGTGATGCATCTGCTCTATTTCCGTTTCTGGCACAGGCTCATGCGCGATCTGGGCTATGTGGACAGCGACGAGCCCGCTACCAATCTGCTCTGCCAGGGCATGGTGCTGGCCGAGGCCTACTACCACGACAGCGAGGAGGCCGGCCGTGAGTGGGTCGCCCCCGCCGAGGTCGAGGTGCAGCGCGATGGCAAGGGTCGAGGGGTCAGCGCACGGCGCCGGTCCGACGGGGCGGCGCTGGTCGCCACCGGCTGGACCACCATGTCCAAGTCCAAGAACAACGGCGAGGACCCGGAGAGCCTGGTGGACCGCTTCGGGGCCGATACCGTGCGGCTTTTCACCATGTTCGCCGCGCCGCCGGACCAGGCCCTGGAGTGGCAGGACAGCGGTGTCGAGGGGGCTTCGCGCTTCCTGCGGCGGCTCTACGCGCTGGTCCATGACCATGTGAGCGCCGGGGCGGTGCCGGCGCCGCGGTCCGGCGGACTCGACGAGGCGGGCGTTGAACTGCGGCGTAAGCTCCACGAGACCATCGCCAAGGTGAGCGATGACATCGGCCGCCGCTACACCTTCAATACGGCGATTGCCGCGGTCATGGAGCTCTGCAACGCCCTGGGCCGGTATCCCGCGGAGACCGATGCCGCGCGCGGGCTTCATCAGGAGGCCCTGGAGGTCGTGGTGCTCATGCTCCAGCCCATCACGCCGCATCTGAGTCATGGCCTCTGGCACGCGCTCGGGCGCGACGGCGCCGCGGTGGACCAGCCCTGGCCGGCCGTGGACGAGGCCGCCCTGGTGCGCGATGAGGTCGAGCTCGTGGTGCAGGTCAACGGCAAGCTGCGCAGCCGGATCGCCGTAGCGGCGGACGCCGCCGGGGACAGCATCCGCGAACGGGCCCTCGAGGATGCCAATGTCCAGCGGTTCATCGACGGCAAGACCGTTCGCAAGGTGATTGTCGTGCCGGGCCGGCTGGTCAACGTGGTGGCCAATTGATCCGGGCTGGCCGGCATCTTGCCGTCGTCGCCCTGGCATTGCTGCTGGCCGCCTGTGGCTGGCAGCTCCGGGGCGCCGACGGTGGCGGATTCGAGGCGGTACCGATAGCCGTGGAGGGCGCGGTGGGCAACCGGCTGCTCGATCAGGTCAGCGCCCGGCTGCGCGATCTCGGCGCCGACGTGGTGCCGTCCGCCGCCGATGCCCGCCTGGTGATCAACGTCGCCGAGGCGGACAGCCGTCGCCGCACGGTGGCCACCGATGCCGACGGGTTCGCCAGCGAGTATGAACTGCGCTATCGGCTGCGCTTCAGTGCCTCGCCGGGTGGCGAGGCCGGGCCGCAGACGCGGGGGATCGTGAGCCAGACCGTGCAGACCACGGCCAGCTACCCGGCCAATCCGCAGGATCTGCAGGGCCAGGACGCCGAAGAGGAATTCCTGCGGCGGGATCTGCGTGAGGATGCCATTCAGCTCCTGCTGGCGCGGGTCGGCCGGCAGCTCTAGGGCGGCGGCACCATGGCCGATATCCGCTTCGACGAACTGCCCGCCCGCATCGATCGCGGATTGGCGCCCATCTATCTGATTGCCGGCGAGGAGCCGCTGCTCATCGAAGAGGTCCTGGACCGGCTGCGGGCCCAGGCGCGCCGCGAGGGCTTCGGGGAGCGCGAGGTGCTGCACGCCGACGGCAGCTTCGACTGGAGCCGGCTGGCGGCCATCACCGACAACCTCTCGCTGTTCACCGAGCGGCGCCTGATCGAACTGCGCCTGCCGGGGGGCAAGCCCGGCCGGGAGGGCAGCGCCGCGCTCAAGGCCCGGGCGGCGGCGCCGGACGCCGATAATCTGCTGGTGGTCATCTGCGGGCGGCTCGAGCCCGCCCAGCGCAAGTCCGCCTGGGCCGGCGCCATCGCCCGGGCCGGCGTGATGAGTTATGCCTGGCCGCTGCGCCGCGAGGATCTCGCCGACTGGACCCGGCGGCGGGCCAGCGAGCGCGGCCTGACACTGGATGCCGACGTGGCTGCGCTCATGGCAGAGCGCAACGAGGGCAATCTGCTGGCCCTGGCCCAGGAGATCGAGAAGCTGGCACTGCTGGCCGACGGGGGCGGGGTGAGCCTGGATACCGCCGGCGAGGCGGTGGCCGACAGCGCCCGCTTTGCCGTGTTCGATCTGCCGGATGCCGTGCTGGCCGGCGATGTCGCCCGAACGCTGCGCATCCTCCGCCGCCTGCGGGCCGAGGGCGAGGAGCCGGTGCTGGTGCTCTGGGCGCTTGCCCGGGAGATCCGCGTACTGGCCGATCTGCAATCGGCGCTGGACGGCCGTGGCGCTGTCGCCGAGGTCATGAGCCGGCACCGGGTCTGGAAGAACCGCCAGGGTCGCCTGCAGGCCATTGCCCGCGGGACAAGGCCGGGGGCCTGGTCGCGCATGCTGGGGCGGGCTGCCGGCGCGGACCGGGTGGTCAAGGGCGCCGCGCCGGGGCGCCCGTGGGATGAATTGCTAGAATTGTCGACGAGGGCGGCCCGCGGCGCTGCCACCGTCAAGCGCAGGGAGAGACATCGATGAGTGCCAACCAGCCGGCTGTCGGCACGGAGCTGACCGACTACATGCACGGCCTCGGCCGGGCCGCGCGGGCGGCCGGCCGCCGCCTGGCGGCCACCGAGAGCGGCCCCCGCAACGCCGCGCTGCACGCGGTTGCCCGGCGACTGCGGGCCGGCGAAGCGGCACTGCGTGAAGCCAACGAGGCCGACCTCGCCGCTGGCCGGGCGCGGGGTCTCGACGCCGCCCTGCTGGATCGCCTGGCGCTCACCGAGGCGCGGATCGAGGCGATGGCCACCGGGCTCGAGCAGATCGCGGCGCTGCCCGATCCGGTGGGGGCGGTGAACCATCTCGACCCCATGCCGAGCGGTATCCGCGTGGGGCGCATGCGGGTGCCGCTGGGCGTGGTGGGCATCATCTACGAGTCCCGCCCCAACGTCACCGCCGATGCGGCCGGTCTGTGCCTGAAATCCGGCAACGCCTGCATCCTCCGCGGGGGCTCCGAGTCGCTGCGCTCCAACCGGGCCATCGCCGCCTGCATTGCCGGGGGACTGGCCGAGGCCGGACTGCCGGAGACCGCGGTGCAGGTGGTGGAGACCACCGACCGGGCCGCCGTCGGCGCGCTCATCACCATGGACGAGTATGTCGACGTGCTCGTGCCCCGGGGTGGCAAGGGACTGATCGAGCGCATCATGCAGGAGGCCACCGTGCCCATGATCAAGCACCTCGACGGGGTCTGCCACTGCTTCGTGGACGCCGGGGCCGACCCCGACATGGCCGAGCGCATCGTGGTCAATGCCAAGACCCAGCGTTACGGCACCTGCAACACCCTCGAGACGCTGCTGTTGGATGCCGCCATCGCGCCGTCGCTGCTGCCACGCCTGAAAAAGGCATTCGACGATCACGGTGTCGAGCTGCGGGGCTGCGAGGCGAGCCGCATGCTGGTCGACGGGCTCACCCCGGCGCAGGCTGCCGACTGGGATGCCGAGTACCTCGCCCCCATCCTGGCGGTGCGTGTGGTCGATGGCATCGACGCTGCCATGGCCCACATCGCGCGTCACAGCTCCGGTCATACCGAGGCCATCGTGACCTGCGACCACGCCCGGGCCCAGCGCTTCCTGCGCGAGGTCGACTCCAGTTCGGTCATGGTCAACGCCTCGACCCGCTTTGCCGACGGGTTCGAGTATGGCCTCGGCGCGGAGATCGGCATCAGCACCGACAAGCTGCATGCCCGCGGCCCCGTGGGGCTGGAGGGGCTGACCACACAGAAGTACATCGTCCTGGGCGAGGGGCACATCCGCGAATGACCGCGGGGCAGGGAGCGCCGATGGCGCTGCTGGGTGGCACCTTCGATCCGGTCCATTACGGTCATCTGCGCCCGGCCATCGAACTGCTGGAGGGCCTGGGGCTGTCGGAGCTGCGCCTGGTGCCGGGTCATGTGCCGCCGCATCGTCCCCAGCCGCGGCTGGATGCGGCCACCCGTTGTGCGCTGCTGGACACCGCCGTGGATGGCATCCCGGGGCTCGTGGTGGATCGCCGTGAGCTGATGCGCCCCGGGCCGTCGTATACCGTCGACACCCTCGCGGGCCTGCGCCGCGAACTCGGTCCCGACCGGCCGCTGTGCTTTGTCATGGGCAGCGATGCATTTCGTGGGCTCATGCAGTGGCACCGCTGGCATGAGCTGATCGGCCAGACCCATCTCGTGGTGACCACCCGTGGCGGCGACAATGCCGCCATGCCGGCGGCGCTGGCCGAGTGGCTGGCCCCTCTTCGCGCCGGCCACCCCGGCGAACTGCGTAATGCACCGGCCGGGCGGGTGTGGTTCCATCCGGTCTCGCGGCTGGAGATTTCCGCCACCGCGATCCGCCGTCTGCTGGCTCAGGGATTTTCGGTCCAGGGGCTCACGCCGGATCCGGTCTGGCAGCGCCTGGCCGCCACCGGACTCTATGGATATCCCCAGGCATCAAGGGCCACCCGGCCCGGGAGGTTGCACGCCCGTTATGAATGAAACCGCTGTTTCACCCCAGGCCCTGCGTGACCAGGTGGTCGAGGCCCTGGATGACATGAAGGCCGTCGACCCGCGCATCATCGATGTCCGGGGTCGCACCGCCATTACCGATTTCATGGCCTTTGCCACCGGCAACTCGCGCCGCCATGTCCGTGCGATCGCCGATGCGGTCATCGATGCCGCCCGTGATCTGGGGCTGCGGCCGACGGGCGTGGAGGGCCTGGAGGGCAGCGAGTGGGTGCTGGTGGACCTGGGGGACGTGGTGGTCCACGTGATGCTCGAGGATGTCCGCGACTTCTATCGCCTGGAGCGCATCTGGGGTGTTGACGAGGCGGAGGCCTGAAGCGGGGTGCGCCTCGATCTGATCGCCGTGGGCCGGCGGGCGCCGGACTGGATCAGCACCGGCGTGGACGAGTTCGCCACGCGCATGCCGCGTCATCTGCCGCTGGCGGTCCATGCGGTCAATGCCGGCGACGCCCGGCGCAGCGGGGATGTGGCGCGGGCCCGTGGCCAGGAGGCGGATGCGCTGCTGGGCGCCGCCGGTGATGCCCGTATGATCGCCCTCGATGAACGCGGGCGGTCCTGGCGCACCCGCGATCTGGCACACTATCTGGACGATGCGATGCAGGAGGGCCGTGACCTGGCCTTTCTCATCGGCGGAGCGGACGGGTTGCACCCGCGCTGCCTGGAGGCGGCGGAGCGCCAGTGGTCGCTCTCCGCGCTCACGCTGCCGCACATGCTGGTTCGCGTGATCGTGGCCGAACAGCTCTATCGTGCCTGGACGCTGCTTTCCGGGCATCCCTACCATCGGGGCTGAGCCGTCCCGCTGTCAGGAGGCTTCAATGACCGACGCCCAATCCGATGCCACCGATCCCGATCTGTTTCTCGCCTCGGCCTCGCCGCGACGCGCCGAACTCCTCGAACGCATGGGCGTGCGTTTCCGCACCGTGGCCCAGTCGGTGAATGAACAGATCGAACCCGACGAGACCCCGGAGGTGTTCGTCATCCGTCTGGCCCTGGAGAAGGCCCGGGCCGGACTGAGTGCCCGCCCGGCGGGCGCCGGTGCGCCGGTGCTGGGTGCCGATACCGCCGTGGTCATCGATGACGACGTCCTCGGCAAGCCGGCGGATCGTGACCAGGCGCTGGCCATGCTCGACCGGCTCGCGGGCCGCACCCACCGTGTGCTGACCGGCGTGGCCCTGCTGGACGAGGACCGCGAGGTGACCCGGCTGTCGCTGAGCATGGTGACCCTGCGCGAACTCACCGGCGCCGAGAAGAATGCCTACTGGCAGAGCGGCGAGCCCGCCGACAAGGCCGGGGCCTATGCGATCCAGGGCCGGGGTGGCGTATTCATCGAGCAGCTCGAGGGCAGCTACTCCGGTGTCATGGGTCTGCCCCTGTTCGAAACCCATGATCTGCTGGCCGAGTTCGGCATCGATTACCAGTCACGCTGGCCGGCGGGTCAGTGAGCCAGGAACTGCTGGTCAACATCACCCCGCAGGAGACGCGGGTGGCGGTGCTGGACAACGGCAGCGTCCAGGAGATTCACATCGAGCGCTCGCGGAGCCGCGGGCTGGTGGGCAACATTTACCTGGCCGATGTCTCGCGGGTGCTGCCCGGCATGCAGGCCGCCTTCATCGACGCCGGGCTGCAGCGTACCGCCTTCCTGCATGCGTCGGACATCAACGCCGGCCAGGCGGTGGTGGAGGGGGCGCCCCGCGAGCAACCGCCCATCCAGCAGCTCCTGCGCGAGCAGCAACGCATCATGGTGCAGGTCGTCAAGGATCCGATCGGCAGCAAGGGGGCGCGGCTGACCACCCAGATCGCCATCCCGTCGCGCTACCTGGTGCTGTTGGTGGACAATCCCGGACTCGGGGTGTCGGCACGCATCGAGAGCAATGCCGAGCGGGAGCGCCTGCGGGGCATCGGCCTGTCTCTGCTCGGTGAGGACGGCCCCAATGGCTGTATTCTGCGCACCGCCGCCGAGGGGGTTTCCGAGCGCGCGCTGACCCGTGACTGGGCATTCCTCCAGCGACTCTGGGCGGCCGTGCGCGACCGCGCCGGGGAGGCCCAGCCCGCCACGCTGCTGCACGAGGATCTGCCCTTGATGCTGAGGGTTCTGCGCGATCTGGTCGGCGATGACGTGGAGCGGGTCCGGATCGACTCGCGGGAGTGGCATGAGCGCATGATCGCCTTCAGCGAGGCGTTCCTGCCGGATGCCCGTTCGCGCCTCGAGCATTACCCCGGCGAGCGGCCGATCTTCGATCTCTACGGCGTCGAGGATGAGATCCAGCGGGCGCTGCAGCGCCGGGTCACCCTGAAGTCCGGCGGTTACCTGATCATCGACCAGACCGAGGCGCTGACCACCATCGATGTCAACACCGGCGGCTATGTCGGCCACCGGACGCTGGAAGAGACCATCTTCAAGACCAACCTGGAGGCGGCCCAGGCCATTGTCCGACAGCTGCGCCTGCGCAATCTGGGCGGGATTATCATCGTCGATTTCATCGACATGGCCGATGCCGAGCACCGCCGCCAGGTGCTGCGGGCACTGGACAAGAGCCTGGAGCGGGACCATGCGCGGACCCAGATCAGCGAGATCTCGGCCCTGGGACTGGTGGAGATCACCCGCAAGCGCACGCGTGACTCCCTCCAGCATCAGCTCTGCGAGACCTGTCCCACCTGCGGCGGGCGGGGCTATCTGAAAAGCGCCGAGACGGTGGTCCACGAGATTACCCGCGAGATCCTCCGTGAGGCGCGGCAGTTCGAGATGACGCGACTGCTGGTGCTCGCCTCGCAGGAGGTGGTCGACCGCGCCCTGGAGGAGGAGAGCGACAGTTTTGCCGAGCTGGAGGCCTTCATCGGCAAGCCCATCGAATTCCAGGCCGAGCCGCTCTACAACCCGGAGCAGTTCGACGTGGTGCTGATGTAGGCATGGCCCTCGGGGAGAGACTGCATCGCTGGATCTGGCCGCAGCGCGGGGAGCGGCTGAAGGCCGCGCTTGTCTACACCCTGGTGACGGTGCTGGTCTCTGCGGCGGTTCTGCTGACCGGCGTGCGTCTGTTGTTCGCCGCCGCGCCCTCGCTCACCGTGCCGGTGGGGCAGTTCGTCTCCGCGCAGCTCGGTGTGCCGGTGACCATCGGCGGACTCGATGCCCGATTGCAGGGGCTGCGCCCCGGGCTGGTGCTGCGCGATGTGCGCGTCGGTGCGGCGCAGGCGTCCGCGCCACTGCGCCTTGGTGCCATGACCCTGGCGGTGGCGCCCTGGGAGTCGCTGCGCAAGGGCGAGCTGCAACTGCATGGTCTATCGGCGCAGGGTCTGGAGGTGACCCTGCGCCGCGGTGATCGCGGCGACTGGCAGGTCTCCGGGTTGTTGCCCGGCCCGGGGGGAGCCACTCCGGCCTCGTTCCTGGGCGCGCTCCAGGGGCTGCCCGTGGACCGGCTGCTGATCCGCGACTCCAGCCTGGCACTGGTCAATCACGATGGCTCGGCCCGTATCGCCTTCTCGCCGGTGGCCCTTCGTTGGCGCCGCGAGCCAGACGGGCAATGGCGGTTCGCCCTGGATGCCCGCCACGAGGATGAGCAGATCCAGGGCCGGTTGCAGCTCGGCCCCGGTGAACCGGCCACCGCCCGCGGCCTGGTGGAGTTCCAGGCCCTGAAGGCCGAACGGCTTGCGGCGTGGGCGCCCCGCCTACGGGCGGAGCCGTCGCCGGATGGCACCCTGTCCGGCCGGCTCTGGCTGGATCTGGCCGCCGACGGCGGGTTGCGCCTGACCACCGAATTCGAGGCCGCCGGCCTGGGTCTGCTGGACGGCGGCGTGCGGTCGCTCGGGGCCCGGGCCAGGCTGGAGCGGGCGCGCGGGGCATGGCGGGGGCGTATCCAGCCCGATGGGATCGAGCTCGCCAACGGGCAGACACTGACCCCCGGGCCGGTGAGCGTGGCACGCTCCGAGGACGGGCTCTGGCGGATGGCGATGACCGGCTTGCCCCTGGATCCGCTGGCCGCGTTGCTGCCCCAGGATGCCGGGGAGACGCCGCAGGTTCGGGGCCGGGCGGAGGCAGTGTCGCTCGTCTGGCGCGATGCGGCGACCTGGCGGCTGGCCGCCGATCTGAACGCGGTCGGGCTCAGTGGACCGGCGCCCTGGCCTCGGCTCGAGGCGGGTGATGCCACGCTGATCGCCGGCGCGCGGGGCGGTCGACTGGCGTTCCGGGGATTGCAGGCGACGACACAGCTTCCCGATCTGCTCCGCAATCCGGCGGAAATGACGACACTCCGCGGCGCCATGCGGTGGTGGCGAAACCCGGCGGCTGGCTGGCATCTGGCGCTGGACGACTGGCGCGGCGACTGGGCGGGCACCGCCGTGGCGCTGGATGGTCGGGTCTGGCTCCAACCTGGACAGTCGCCGTTCGTCGATCTGCAAGCCGCCACGGGCGCCGTCGAGGCGGGACGGGTGGTACGCCATCTGCCGGTGGGCGTGATGGACATGGCGCTGGTGGACTGGCTTGACGGCGCTGTGGGGGCGGGCGAGATGCGCAGCGCCAGCCTGAGGCTGTTCGGGCCGCTGCAGGACTTCCCGTTCGATGAGGGTACGGGGCTGTTCGATCTGCGCACCCGCCTCGCCCCGCTCGAGTTCCGGTTCCGCCCCGACTGGCCGGCCTTCGAGCAGGTGGACGCAGAGCTGCGTTTTCGCAACCGGGGCATGATCATTGACGCCGATGCCGCCCGCATCGCCGACGTCCCGCTGCTCGAGGCGACGGCCCGCATCGATGATCTATGGACGCCTCAGCTGCGCATCGATGGCCGGTTTGTCGGCGGGATGCAGGCCATGCAGGATTTCCTGATCCGCTCCCCGCTGCTGCCCCAGGACACGCGCCTCGATGATGTGGTCTGGCGTGGCGACGGCGAACTCGATCTGGCGCTGTATTTCCCGTTCCGGCAGCAGCCATTGCAGGTGGACGGGCAATTGCGTCTGGAGGGGGCCGGGGTGTCCGCACCGGGCGCCGGGCTGGCACTGGAGGATATCCGCGGCGAGGTCGGCTTCGACGAGCACGGCTTGAACTGGGATGGTCTGCGGGCGCGCCTGGGCGGTCGTCCGGTGGTCTCGAGTGCCACGACCACCGGCGAGGGCGCCGATGCGCGTATTGAGGTGACGGCGGATGCGCGCCTGGCGGTCACCGACTGGCCGGGTCTCGCCGGGATGGCCGGACGGGCCGAGGGCACCGGTGCCTGGCGGCTGCGCTGGGAACGGCCGGGGTTTGCCGTCTCCAGTGCCCTGCGGGTGTCGCAGCAACTCACGGTCCGCTCCGCCCTGGAGGGCATCCGGCTTGATCTTCCGCTAGGGCTCGGCAAGCCGGCGTCGGATCGTGCGCCAATGCGGCTTGACTGGTCGGCCCAGCCGGACGGTCGGCAGCAGTGGCGGCTTGCCTATGATGACCGCCTGCAGGTCCGCTTTCGGGACACCGGCAACGACGATCGCCGGGCCGCCATGCACTTCGGCGCCGAACCGCCGTCACTGCCCGCGGAGTCCATGACCCGGGTCACGGGCCGGCTACCCGTCCTCGATCCGGCCGGGCTGGGCGGTGGTGAGGGTGATGATCGCGGCGCGAGCGGTCTCCTGGATGCCCTGCCGCCGGTGCGCTCGGTGGATCTGATGCTGGCCGGCGCGGACATCAGCCGCTGGCGTCTGGGCGAGACACGGCTTCGCGGTGGCATGGACGCCGGGGGCTGGGCACTCGATCTGAGCGGGGCGGCGGACGGGACCCTCGGCCAGGCCGATGGATCCGCGCCGTGGGTCCTGCGACTGGACCGTCTCGCCCTCGCGACCCGCGAGGGCGATGAGGCGGTCACTGACGCGGCCCCGGACGCTGAGACCGATGCCGATGCCGATGCCGATGCCGGTGCGACATCGGCGACCGGACCGGACATCGAGCTGACCGCCGACGAACTGGTCGCGGACGGCATGTCGCTGGGGCGCCTGGAATTCAGTCGGCTTGACGCGGGCACGGCGACGAGCCGGGCACAACTGGCACTGAATGGCGAGCGGATCGACCTGCAGGCGCGGATCAAGGGCGGCTCGGGCGATGCCCCGGCCAATCGACTGCACTTTGATCTCTACACACGCGATGCGGGCCTGCTGCTCCGGGCGCTTGGCATGGCACGGGTGATGGATAAGGGCGAGGGCTCGGTCAGTGGCGATCTGAACTGGCTGGGGCCGATGTTTTCCCCGCGGTTGCCGACGCTGGCCGGCGACGTGAGGATCGATCTGCGCAATGGCGGACTGCCGGCGGTGGAACCGGGGGCAGGGCGGGCGCTGGGGCTTTTCAGCCTGTCGGTCCTGCCGCGTCGCCTGGGGCTCGATTTCTCCGATGTCGTTGGCGAAGGGCTCAGCTACGATCGCATGCAGGGGACCTGGCAGATCCATGCCGGGCAGATGCAGACCGATGGCCTGACCGTGACCGGTCCCTCGCTCAACCTGACACTGCGCGGTCGCACGGACCTGGTCCGGCAGCGCTATGACCAGACGGTCACGGTGACGCCGCGGCTGTCCTCGGCACTCACTTTTCTCGGTGGGCTCGCCGGCGGTCCCGCGGCCGCGGTCATGCTGTTTCTGACCCGCGGCATGATCGAGCCCGGGGTCGAGCGGCTTACCGAATTCACTTATCGTATCGAGGGACCCTGGGCCGATCCGCAGTTCCGGATGATCTCTCCGGTGGTCGCGGCCCCCGACAATGGAGACGACAATGACCAGTGATCGCGTTCGCGCCGCCGTCGTGCAGATGGTGTCCGGCGATATCGTGGCGGATAACCTGCGCGATGCCGGGGCATGGGTCGATGCGGCGGCGGATGACGGCGCCGAGCTTGTCGTGCTGCCCGAGAATTTCGCCTTCCTCGGCCGGCACGAGCGGGCGGCGCTGGCGGTCGGCGAATCCGAGGGGGCGGGACCGATGCAGGATTTCCTGGCGGCGACCGCGCAGCGTCTCGGTATCACGCTGGTGGGCGGGAGCCTGCCGATCCGGGGCGGGGAGCCGGATCGGGGGCGCTCCGCCTGTCTGGTCTACGGGC
>CAJXND010000042.1 GCA_913056385.1 uncultured Ectothiorhodospiraceae bacterium | reverse complement strand
GGCGCGCCCGGCAGGACTTGAACCTGCAACCCTCGGCTTAGAAGGCCGATGCTCTATCCGGTTGAGCTACGGGCGCAATGCCTTGGATTGTACAATTAATCCGCGTCGGGATCATGACGGAAGACGGGAGCTGGAGGTCAATGAGCGCGAAGGTCATCGACGGCAAAGCGATCGCCGCGGATATCCGCGAGACCATCCGTGGCGAGGTGGCGGAACGGGTGGCGGCCGGCCGGCCTGCGCCCGGCCTGGCGGTGGTGCTGGTTGGCGACAACGCGGCGTCCTCGGTCTACGTGCGCATGAAACGCCGCGACTGTGCCGAGGTGGGCTTTGTCTCCCAGGACTACGACCTGCCGGTGCAGACCACGCAGGACGAACTGCTCGCCCTCATCGACCGGCTGAATGACAGCCCGGAGACCCACGGCATCCTGGTCCAGTTACCGCTGCCGGATCACATCGACGAGCAGGCCGTGATCGAGCGCATCGATCCCGCCAAGGACGTGGATGGTTTCCATCCGCAGAACGTCGGCCGACTGGTCCTTCGCCTGCCGGGTCTTCGGTCCTGCACGCCCCACGGGGTCATGACCCTGCTTGAGCGCACCGGGGTCGAGCTCAGCGGTGCCCATGCCGTTGTCATCGGCCAGTCGAACATTGTCGGCCGCCCCATGGCGCTGGAGCTGCTCAATGCGCGCTGCACCGTCACGATCTGCCATAGCCGCACGAGGGATCTTCGTGCGGAGGTGGAACGGGCCGATATCCTGGTGGCCGCGGTCGGCCGAACGGCCTTCATCCCCGGCGACTGGATCAAGCCCGGCGCGACGGTGATCGATGTGGGCATCAATCGTCAGGCAGACGGCAGCCTGGTGGGCGATGTCGACTATGCCGGCGCGGCGGAACGGGCGGCCTGGATTACCCCCGTACCGGGGGGCGTCGGGCCATTGACCCGGGCGACGCTGCTCGAGAATACCCTGCAGGCCGCACGGGCAATCGCCGACTAGTCCGCCTCGCGGATCACCGCCAGCGCCTCCTCCAGGCGCTCGACTCCCGTGACCTCCAGCCCCTTGGGCAGATCGCCCGCCGCGGGCCGGTTCTTCGTCGGCACCAGCGCTCGCCGGAAGCCATGCCGTGCAGCCTCGGCCAGCCGATCCGGCCCGTTCGGCACCGGACGGATCTCGCCGGCCAGCCCCACCTCCCCGAAAATCACCCAGTCCTGGGGAATGGGACGATCCCGGAGGCTGGAGGCGACCGCCAGCAGCGTTGGCAGATCGCCCGCGGTCTCGGCGATGCGCACGCCACCGACGATATTCACGAACACATCCTCGCCATGGGTACTGACGCCGGCATGGCGCTGCAGCACCGCGAGCAGCATGCCCAGTCGATTGCCATCCAGCCCCACCGCCAGACGGCGTGGATTGGACAGCGGGCTCTCGGCCACCAGCGCCTGGAGCTCGAGCAGCAAGGGGCGGGTCCCCTCGCGGGTCACCAGGATGGCGCTGCCGGGCACCGGCTGCTCATGGCGGGAGAGGAATATCGCGGAGGGGTTTTTCACCTCCTTGAGCCCGCTATCGAGCATGGCGAACACGCCCAGCTCGTTGGCCGCCCCAAAGCGGTTCTTGACCGCGCGCAGCAGCCGGTAGCGACTGCCGGAATCGCTTTCGAAATAAAGGACCGTATCCACCATGTGCTCGAGCACGCGTGGACCGGCAAGCTGTCCCTCCTTGGTGACATGACCGACGAGGAACAGCACGGTACCGGTCCGTTTGGCGAACTGAACGAGCTGGGCCGCCGACTCGCGGACCTGCGCCACGCCGCCGGGGGCCGAACCCAGCGCATCGCTGTGGATGGTCTGGATGGAGTCCACCACCAGCACCTCGGGGCGCTCCCGGCCGGCGAGTTCGACGATGGTCTCGACCCGGGTTTCGGCCAGCAACCGCAGTCCGTCGCCCTCCACGCTCAGGCGCTCGGCACGCATGCCGACCTGGCGCAGGGATTCCTCACCGGTCACGTACAAAGCGCCGTGCCGGCCCGCGACGCGCGCGACCGCCTCCAGCAGAAGGGTCGACTTGCCAATCCCCGGATCGCCACCCAGCAGAACAACCCCACCGGCCACCAGGCCGCCGCCCAGCACGCGGTCGAACTCGCCTATACCGGTGGCAAAACGTGTTTCCTGATCGCGCGGGACTTCCGACAGCCGCTTGATACCGCTGTCGCCGGCATATTGCGCACCAACACGAGTCGACCCGCGCCCGCCCGTGGACGGCGGCGCCTGGATCTGCTCTTCGAGCGTGTTCCACTCACCACACTCCGGGCACTGCCCCGCCCACTGCATGGAGATGCCGCCACAGGCGGTACAGACGTACCGGGTCTTGACGCTAGCCTTGGCCATGATTGCCTCCGCGACGATAGACACGCTGCACGCGCGGCGTGAGCTGGCAGAAAAGCTCATAGCTGATGGTGCCGCAATACCCGGCGATCTCGGTGGCAAGCGGCGCTTCGCCCCAGAGCGTCGCCGCATCCCCGACCCGCGCCTGCGGCGCATTGCGCAGATCAACGCAGACCATGTCCATGGAGACCTTGCCGATCACCGCACAGCGCTGGCCGTTGATCAGCACCGGCATGCCGTCCGGCGCCTGCCGCGGGTAGCCGTCACCATAGCCGATGGAGACCACCCCAACGGGCATCGACTCGGGACACACGAAGCGTGCCCCATAACCCACACCATGACCGGCCGGAAGCCGTTTGACGGAAATCAGCGCGGCCTCCAACGTCATCACTGGGCGCAATGCCGGATGGATTCCCGCATCCTCGAACGGAGAGGCCCCATAGAGCATGATACCCGGCCGCACCCAGTCGGCATGGGCCTCCCGCCCATGGAGCGTCGCCGCGGAGTTGGCCGCTGTGGTCTCGGTCGACGATCCCGCCAGGGCGCCGAAACGCTCAAGCTGCGCTTCGGTCACCGCGCTGTCGGGCACATCCGCACTGGCCAGATGCGTCATCCATCGCACCGTCCCCACTCCCGGGAGGCGACGCAGGCGATCCAGGGCCGCAGGCGCCTCTTCAGGCAGAAAACCGAGACGCCCCATGCCCGTGTCGACTTTCAGCCAGCAGTCGATCGGGGCGGTGATGTCCGCCTGGGCCAGCGCCTCGATCTGCCAGGGCTGATGAATCACGGCATCCAGCCGCCGCGCCGCCAGTGTCGTGATCTCTCCGGCGTCGAAAAAGCCCTCGAGCAGGACGATGCGATGCCGGAGACCCGCAAGCCGCAGTGGCAGCGCCTCCTCCAGGCAACTCACCGCAAAGGCGTCGGCGCCCTCGGCAAGCTCGTGGGCCACGGGCAGCAGGCCATGGCCGTAGGCATCGGCCTTGAGAACCGCCATGCAGTTGGAATCGGGCGCCCTTCGCCGGGCCACGGCCAGATTGTGCCGGAGGGCGTCCAGATCGACCGTCGCCCGGGCCAGCCGGCTCACTGCCAGCCTCCGCCCCCGTAGCCGGAATCGGCGATGAAGTTCTCGAAGCGCGTGTACTGGCCGAGGAATGTCAGGCGCACCGTGCCCACCGGGCCGTTTCGCTGCTTGCCGATGATAATCTCGGCCGTCCCCGCATCGGGGCTTTCCTCGTTGTAGACCTCATCGCGATAGATGAACACGATAACGTCTGCATCCTGCTCAATCGCTCCCGAGTTGTGGCTGACGATCCCGTCGGCCAACCAGCATTCCGTCTCCGGAACCGTGAGATCGTAGACCGCCTCTTCGCCAGCCTCCTCGATGGACACGACGCGGTCCCAGAAAAGATCATCGGAGGCAACGCCGCGCAGGACATCATCGCCAAGCAGGTCGGCATAATGTCGCACCGTCTCTCTTGATGGTGAGAATGAAAAATGCGCACTGCCCCCGTATGCCGTACCCCGGAGCTTAGCCATGGCGCGATGACTAATGCCGCTCTCGCGCATGCGCTCCCGGATATGATCAAAGACTTCGCGGGGTAGCGTATCGACGTTCGTGTTAATGCGGGCCGCCTCAAGCTTCGCGCGTATTTCGCCCACCTGACTTGCCTGTGTGCCGAAGGCCCCGATTCGCTCCAGGAAGACGAGCTGGTCTTTAGCACCGGAGACATCAACAGTAAACCAGCCCTCGCTCTGCGGATGCCTGACATGCCGAACCCGTGCACACACACCAAACTTGAGCAGCAGATCCGAGACATCCCTTGCCAGTTGTTGGCTCGCTGTCGAGAAATAGATGCGGACCCGGCCGTTGCGAGCCACAGTAATGCTGCCATCGGTGGCCCAGAGGTGGCGGACGAAGAGCGCCACCTGATCGGGCGGAAGCTGAAATATCTCATTCGGCAGCGTCTTTTCCCGAGACCTCTGCCCGAATATACCCAATTCTTTCAACCACTTACCAACGCCCGCGGGATGCCAGCGGTTGCCGTTCCCGCTAATGAGCAACTGATGCCAGTTACCCCGCCCTTCGCGGCGCTTTACCACTGAGCCCATTGACTCCGCGGCCTCGCGGACTACCTCGCTGTTCTCTTCACTTGCAGTCGTATAGCGCAGAGGCTGATGCTTTATATAGCTGCCATCACCGACAAGGTGGCCTAACAGGATGAGCGCGTGATCAGACCAGCTCATCTGGGCGGACGGCTCCGGGAGATGTCGGACGACTCCGAGGCGATCCCCGAAACGAATCTCTTCTACCCGGCGCCATCCCCACAGCGTTCGAAGCCGATGCTCGGATGTACACCGTATCGAACGGCCGCTGGCCAGATTGATACGGTAAACAGGGCGCGGCCCGACCTCCCAGACGAGATCGGAGCGGGCCGTAGCAAGCTTGCCCTCGTGATCGATCGTGAGCACCTCGGGCTGCTGACCGACGAGGGATTTGATCGGCTGCCGTGAGCCATCCGCCAGCATGACGCGCGTGTCGCCCGTCACGCATTCGCGAAGATCCGACATGATCGGGCGCTTGTTCGGGCGCTGCTCGAGGCTGCGGTTGAGCTGGGAGAGCACCATCACGGGCACGCCCAGCTCCTTGGCCATGCCCTTGAGGGCACGGGAGATCTCGGAGATCTCGGCGGCGCGGTTTTCCTTGAAACCCGGCAACTGCATGAGCTGCAGGTAGTCCACCATGACCAGCCCCAGACCATGCTCGCGCTTCAGACGCCGGCAGCGGGCCCGCATCTCCGTGGGCGTGAGTCCCGGCGTATCGTCGATGAACAGATTGGCCTGGGAGAGCAGATTCATGGTGCTGGTCAGGCGCGGCCAGTCGTCGTCGCTGAGGCGCCCGGAGCGGATCTTCTGCAACTCCACCCGACCCAGCGACGAGAGCATGCGCATGGCCAGGGAATCCGCGGGCATCTCCATGCTGAAGACCGCCGTGGGCGGCCCCTGTTGCAGTGCCGCCGCCTCGGCGATGTTCATCGCCAGGGTCGTCTTGCCCATGGAGGGCCGACCGGCAACGATCACCAGGTCGCCGTTCTGCAGGCCGGAGGTCATCCGATCGAGATCGCTGAAGCCCGTTGCCAGACCGGTGACATCGCTGTCCTGGTGGTAGAGGGTATCGATGCGATCCACCACCTCGGGAAGCACATCGCGCACGCCGACGAATCCGCGACGGTTGCGCCCGGACTGTTCGGCGATCTGGAAGATGAGCCGCTCGGCGCTGTCGAGCAGATCCGCGGAGGTCTGACCTTCGGGGTTGAAGCCGGCGTTGGTGACCTCGGTGCCAGCCTCGATGAGCTGCCTGAGAACGGACTGCTCCCGGACGATATCGGCATAGGCGCGGATATTGGCGGCGCTTGGCGTATCCCGCGCCAGCAGCCCGAGATAGCCGAGCCCACCGGCATTCTCGAGCTCGTCGTTGGACTTGAGCCACTCCGACAGGGTCACCGCATCCATCGGACGACCCGATTCCGCCAGCGACTCCAGGGCCCGGAAGATCAGCCGATGGTCGCGGCGATAGAAATCATCCTCGCCGACCCGATCGGCGATCTGGTCCCAGGCATTGTTGTCCAGCATGAGCCCGCCGAGGACCGCCTGCTCCGCCTCGATCGAGTGCGGAGGCACCTTGAGCGCCTCCGTCGGCGAGGGATTGCGGGCCTCAGCCATGCCGGATGCAGTCGACTCAGTCTTCGCCGGTGACGTTGACGCTCACCGCGGCGTTGACATCGGCGTGCAGATGCAGCTCCACCGAATACTCGCCCACCGAGCGGATCGGCCCCTCCGGCATGCGCACCTCGTGGCGGCCCACCTCGACGCCTGCCGCCGTGATGGCCTCGGCGACGTCCTGCGGCCCCACCGAGCCGAAGAGCTTGCCCTCTTCACCGGCATTCGCGGTGATGGTGACCTCGAGGGCATTGAGTTGCTCGGCACGGGCCTTGGCCGCGGCCAGCTCCTCGGCGGCCTTGCGCTCGAGCTCCGCGCGCTGTGCCTCGAAATAGGCCACGTTCTCGGCGGTGGCCGGCTTTGCCTTGCCCTGGGGGATCAGGTAGTTCCGACCGTAACCGGCACGAACCCGCACCGTGTCGCCCAGGCCACCCAGATTGGCCACTTTCTCCAGCAGAATGACTTCCATTGTGTTTAACCCCGACTCAAAGTCTTTTTCGATGTTACGCCGCGGGCGCGAACCGCGCCCGGAAATCCACGAACGTATCGGCCAGGCCCAGCAGCGCGACCGGACGAAGCAGCAACGGCAGGATCAGGTAAAACCCGACCAGCCAGCCGACATGCCAGTTGCGCGCGGCCACCAGCGCATGGGCCACCGCCAGCGCCTGGAGCAGGAACACGGCGCCGATGACCACGCCCACATCGGCAACCAGGCCCGGCGGACCGAACATGCCCGCCAGCACCGCCGCGATGCCGAGCCCGGCAAACCAGCGGGCGAAGCGCAGGCCATGAAACTCGCTGCGAAATCCTCCCGGATTGTACAGCACCGCCTGCCACCATCGCCCGAGCAGCAGGCAGAGGAAGGCGACCGCCAGCAGATTGGTCACCCACAGTCCGGTCAGACGCGGCGCAAGCTGTGCCGCCGCCTGGTTCCATTCCGGTCCCGGCTGGCCACCGGTCAGTGCCTCGGCGATGGCCTGCAACGTGCCTTCCCAGAAGGCCGCCGGATCGCCGTGCAGGCCGTAGAAGGCCAGGACGCCGGCCGCTGCGAGCAGCGTGCCCAACTGCAGCGTTGTGGCCAGTGATACCGTCGAGCGCAGGATCTGTGCCAGCGCCAGCACGGGCAGCCAGACCAGTGCCAGCGGCTGCAGCACGGCCATGGGCGCACCCAGAAAGCCGGCATAGATCGGCGCCAGCACGGCGGTGGCACCCGCGAGCACGATTACGCCCTCGACGAGCCCACGGCGCAGGGTGACCAGCGCGAGCACGCCGCCACTGACCCAGAACAGCAGCGGCAGTAACGCCCCGAGCGCCACCATGCCAATAGCACCCAACCGGGTGCGCATGACAAAGCCGAGGAATGCCTGCATGCCGCTCTTTCCCGACCGTCTGCCGACCGCCTAGTGGCTGTCGGTGTAGGGCAGAAGGGCCAGATACCGCGCACGCTTGATCGCGGTGGAGAGCTGACGCTGATACTTGGCTCGCGTACCCGTGATGCGACTCGGCACGATCTTGCCGGTCTCGGTGATGTACTGGCGAAGCGTGTTGAGATCCTTGTAATCGATCTCCTTCACGCCCTCGGCGGTGAAACGGCAATACTTGCGGCGACGAAAGAAACGGGCCATGTCGTTATTCCTCTATTCGGTCTCGGTCAGCCGCTCGAGGCGACTGACGCTGATGATGATCGGATCGGTCTCCGGCGTGCGCTGACGCGATCGACGCATGTGGCCGGCCACGCGCACCGGATCCCCGACGCCCAGCGCCTGAAGGGTCTCGGCGAGCGGACTGCCCGCTGCGCTCAGGCCGACGCGGAACCGGATCGAGCGCTCGGCACCCGCCTCGCTCTGCGTCGACTCATGTTCGAGCAGCCCCCGGGCGATGGGAACGCCGGCCGGTGAGTGACGCAGCTCGGCGGGGTCCACCAGCCGGCCGGTCAGCTCCACGCGGTTGCTCACGCCTGCGATTCGCTGTCCGCGGATGCGGTATCGGCCTGATCATCGGCGTTGTCGGACTCGCCTTCACCGGCACTGCCCTCGGCGCCGGAGTCACCTTCGGACGACGTCTCGGACCGCTCACGACGCGCCGGACGCTCCCGCTCCCGCTCGCGCTCCTCTTCCTGGCTCTTGGCAAGCGGCGAGGCCTCGGTGACGGCCTCCTTGCGCGCCAGGACCATGTTGCGGATGACCGCATCGTTGAAGCGGAACATCGACTCAAGCTCCTCGATATCCGAGGGCTCGCATTCGACGTTCATGAGCACGTAGTGCGCCTTGATCAGCTTGTTGATGGGATAGGCGAGCTGGCGCCGGCCCCAGTCCTCGAGGCGGTGGATGCTGCCGCCGTTGCCCTCGATCAGACCGCGGTAGCGCTCGATCATGGCGGGGACCTGGTCACTCTGGTCCGGATGGACCATGAAGACGATTTCGTAGTGCCGCATTGTGGCTCCTTTCGGTTGATCCGGTTCTAACCGGTAAAAGCCACCCGCCATGGCGGGCAGCAAGGAGAAATCGACCGTGGGCCGATTAGCCGCTCAGTATATTCAACCCGGCGGCTGCATTAAAGCCTGGCGCTGGCGCAACGCCTCGAACAGGACGATACCCGTGGCCACCGAGACATTCAGGCTTTCGACCCGACCCGCCATGGGAATGGCGATCAGCGTGTCGCAATGCTCGCGGGTAAGACGCCGCAGGCCCTTGCCCTCGGCCCCCATGACCGCGGCCACCGCCCCGGTCAGGTCGGCGCCGTGGAGCATTGTCGCCCCCTCCTCCGCCAGCCCGAACAGCCAGATTCCGCGATCGCGCAGATCCCGCAGACAGCGGGCCAGATTGGTCACCTGGAACAGCGGCACCGTTTCCGCCGCCCCGGCCGCGACCCGGTGCACCACCGGCGTCAGTCCCGCTGCACGGTCCCGCGGCGTGATCACGGCATCAACGCCGGCGGCATCGGCGGTGCGCAGACAGGCGCCAAGGTTGTGCGGATCCTGGACCTGATCGAGCACGAGCAGCAGCGGCGGGCCGGCCAGTCCGTCGAGATGATCCGACAACTCGGCGTCTCCGCGGGGTGACTGCCCCTGCCAGGCGACGATGACCCCCTGATGATTGAAGTCCGGGAGCTTGTTGTCGAGGACTCGCGCATCCACCTCGTGGACCACGCAGTCGAACCCCGCCAGGTGTCGCCGCAGCTTCTGCAGGCGGGCGTCGCGCCGGCGCCGGTCCAGCCAGACCTCGGTCACCCGGGTGGCATCATAGCGCAGGGCGGACTGCACCGAATGCAGCCCGCCGATCAGGGTGATCCGGCTCATCTGCGGCGCCGGCGACTCCGCGAGCCGCTTTTGCGGCTGCGCTCCCTGCCTTTCCCCCGGTCCTGGCGCTTGCTCGGCTCGGGCTGTGGCAGCGGTTCTCCGTCGGGACCGAGCGGATGGGCAATCGGATCGAAGTCGATCTTGCCGTCATCGACGTTGACCTGGGCGAGGCGCACCCGGATGCGATCGGTCAGGCGATATTCCTTGCCGGTCCGCTCGCCTACCAGACGATGGCCGATGGCATCGAAGTGGAAGAAGTCCTGCTCGAGGTTGGTGATATGAATCAGCCCGTCGACGAACAGCTCATCGAGTTCGACGAACAGGCCGAAGGAGGTCACGCCGCTGATCACCCCGGTGAACTCCTCGCCCAGCCGATCGGCCATGAACCGGCACTTGAGGGTCATGGTGGCGTCGCGGGTGGCCTCCTCGGCCCGGCGATCGGTCATTGAGCAGTGTTCACCCACGGTGACGAGCTGATCCTCGGTGTACTGAAACGCCTCGACGGGCTGTTTCGAGAGCACATGCTTGATCGCACGGTGAACCACCAGATCCGGGTAGCGACGGATCGGCGAGGTGAAATGCGCATAGGCATCAAGGGCAAGGCCGAAATGGCCGGCGTTGTCCGGCCGATACTCCGCCGCCATCATGGAGCGCAGCATGATGGTCTCGATCAGATGCCGGTCCGGCCGCTTGCGAATCTGCTCGATGAGCTCGGCATAGTCCCTGGGCGTCGGCTCGTCGCCCCCGCCCAGCTTGAGACCGGTCTGCGCGAGGAATTCGCGCAGGTTCTTCAACCGCTCCTCCGCCGGCGGTTCATGCACCCGATAGAGCGCCGGAATGCGGTGGCGACGCAGGAACCGGGCCGTCGCCACGTTGGCCTTGACCATGCACTCCTCGATCAGGCGATGGGCATCCGTGCGCTCGGCGGGGTGGACATCCGCGACCTGCCCCGCGCTGTCGAATTCGATCACCGACTCGGTGGTATCGAAATCGAGCGCTCCCCGCTGATCGCGGTCCCGGCGCATGGCATGGAACACCTCGTAGAGATGCTCGATGTGCTGGAGGAGCCCCTTGTGCTGCCGGCGCAGCGACGGATCGCGATGATTGTGGATGGCGTCCACATCCTCGTAGGTAAGCCGGGCCGAGGAGTTCATCACCCCCTCGTAGAACCGCGAGCGCTTGAGCTGGCCCTCGGTGTTGATCTGCATCTCGCAGATCATGCACAGCCGATCCACCTCCGGGTTGAGCGAGCACAGTCCATTGGACAGCGTCTCGGGCAGCATCGGCACCACGTTGCGCGGGAAGTACACCGAGTTGCCGCGCTCCGCGGCCTCGGTATCCAGCGTCGAGCCTGTCGTTACGTAGGTGGCGACATCCGCGATGGCCACGATGAGCTTCCAGCCGCTCTGCGTCGGCTCACAGTAAACCGCATCGTCGAAGTCCCGCGCGTCAGCGCCATCGATGGTCACCAGCGGCAGCTCGCGCAGATCCCGGCGGCCGGACTTATTTTCCTCGGGCACCTGCTCGCCGAACCGCCCGCTCTCGCGCAGTACCTCGTCCGGCCACTCCACCGGAATGCCGTGGGTCCGCGCCGCCACGGCCACCTCGTCGCCGGGCGCGATCTGTGTACCGAACACCTCGATGATGCGTCCGATGGGCTGGCGGCGCCTGGAGGGCTGGCTGACCACTTCGGCGGTCACCAGCTCGCCGTGCTTCGCCCCGTTGCGATCGGCGGCCGGAATGATCAGATCCTGGTGAAGGCGCTTGTTGTTCGGCACCACGAAGCCGATGCCGCTCTCTTCGTAGTAACGCCCCGCTATCTCGTGGTTGGCATGCTCGATGATCTCCACCAGCTCGCCGCCGAGGCGCCCCTGCTCGTCGTCACCCGTGAGTCGGACCACCACGCGGTCGCCATTGAGCAGACGCCGCATCTCCCGTGGCGCCAGGTAGACGTTGGGGCCGGGGCGATCCGGATGCACCACCCCAGAACCATCGGCGGAGGAGCGTATCCTGCCGCGCACCAGCTCTTCGTTATCGACAACGACGTAGCCGTTGCGGCGGTTGCGGACGAGCTGCCCGTCCCGCTCCATCGCCTTGAGGCGTCGTCGCAGACCTTCCAGGGCATCCTCGCCCTCGAGGCCGAACAGTTCCGCCAGGTCCTTGCGCGACAGGGGGCGCGCCTGGCTCTCGAGCTGTTCAATGATGTACTCCCGGCTTGGTACCGGAGACTCGTATTTCTCGCGCTCCCGATCCAGGTAGGGGTCCTGGCCCGGATCGGCGGTATCAGTGTTACGTTTTGACATGTCGCGCAGGATACGGCATGCAGTGCGTGGTGCCTACGCGCAAATAACGGCTATTTGACACCCAAGGGGGGCGGCAGTATTCTCTGCGCCGCTGTCGACGGTTCCCGTCGGTCAGCAAAGCCGAGGTGGCGGAATTGGTAGACGCGCTAGCTTCAGGTGCTAGTGGGGGAAACCCCGTGGAGGTTCAAGTCCTCTCCTCGGCACCAAGTCTCCCCTGGAATGCGATTGAACCCTGCCGGCACCCGGGCAATACTTTACCCTGAGCAAGTAGCCCACGTCTGACGGAACAGGGATCTGCCCCATGACCGATCGCGCCACAAGCTCGGATGACGAGCTCTACGCCTCCCATACGCTCGCCCTCGCGCTGGAGAAATCGCAATTCCCGGCCGATACAGCGAATCCGCGTGCGGTAAGCGCCGCCATCCGGGACGAGCTCCTGCTCGATGGCAATGCGCGCCAGAATCTCGCGACCTTCTGCCAGACCTGGGAAGAGCCGGAAATCCATGAGCTCATGGATGTCTGCATCGACAAGAACATGGTCGACAAGGACGAGTACCCGCAGACCGCGGAAATCGAGTCGCGTTGTGTGCGCATGCTGGCGGATCTATGGAATGCCCCGGAAGGCCCGGCGACGGGCTGCTCCACCACGGGATCCAGCGAGGCCGCGATGCTGGGCGGGCTGGCGATGAAGCGCCGCTGGGAGGCGAAGCGCAAGGCCGCGGGCCTGTCCACGGACAAGCCCAATCTGGTCACCGGCCCAGTCCAGGTGTGCTGGCACAAGTTCACCCGCTACTGGGATATCGAGCATCGCGAGGTTCCCATGGAGTCGGGGCGGCTGCTGCTGACACCGGAAGAGGTCCTCGAATACTGCGACGAGAACACCATCGGCGTCGTGCCCACGCTGGGCGTCACATTCACCGGCGAGTTCGAGCCGGTGAAGGCAATCAGCAACGCCCTGGACGGGCTCGAGCAGGCAACCGGGCTCGACATCCCGATTCACGTCGACGGCGCCAGCGGCGGCTTCCTTGCGCCCTTCTGCGCCCCGGACCTGGCGTGGGATTTCCGCCTGCCACGGGTGCGCTCGATCAATGCCTCGGGCCACAAGTTCGGCCTGGCACCGCTGGGTGTGGGTTGGGTGCTCTGGCGCGAGCAGAGTGATCTGCCCGAGAACATGGTGTTCTGGGTGAATTACCTCGGCGGCGACATGAAGGATATTGCGCTGAACTTCTCGCGGCCCGGCGGGCAGATCGTCTGCCAGTACTACAACTTCGTGCGCCTCGGCCGAGAGGGCTACGAGCGGGTCCACGGCGCCTGCTACGACACGGCGGCGTATCTCGCCGGCGAGATCGCCGCGATGGGGCCGTTCGAGATCATCTACGACGGCGACCGCGCCCGCGGCATCCCCGCGGTCTCCTGGAAGCTGAAGGACGGCACCGACCCCGGATTCACCCTGTTCGACCTCGCGGATCGGCTGCGTGCCCGGGGCTGGCAGGTACCGGCCTATACCCTGCCGCCGAAATGCGACGATCAGGCGATCCAGCGCATCCTCGTGCGTAACGGCGTGAGCCGCGACCTCTGCGAGCTTCTGATCGACGACATGAAGGCAGCGCTCGCGCATCTCGAGAAGCATCCGGCAAGGGTACCGCTGGGCGAGGACGACGCCTCGGGCTTCCACCACTAGGGGCAGTCCCATCGCTCGCAAAGACCACCACGGCATGATCAGCCGCGGCGCGGCGGGGTTCGTCACATTCCGCCGCTTCCGGCGGCACGGACGCGAGATCGTCTGGCGGGCCCGCCAGCACCGCAAAGGCCTGCAGCGGCATCGGCGGTCATCGCTGCCGTTCTGGCAAAAGCCAGGCTACAACGCCGGCACCGCGAGCTTTTTCGCGGTGGGCTCGGTGCTGTTCATGCTGGGCGCCGCGCTGTCCCTGATCCCGAACCCGCTCAGCGTCACACAGATCGCGATCGTCTTCTTCGCCGGATCCATCCCGTTCACGGTTGGCGGGTTCCTGCAGAATTTCCAGGCGGCGAACGCGTCCGATTTCCTGGCATCCGGCGAGGAGTGCCCGATCGGGCGGCCGCGCCTCGTCGGCTGGCGGCCGCGTAGCCTCGGCTGGCTCAGCACGGTGGCGCAGTTCGTTGGCACGGTCGCCTTCAACTTCAACACCTTCGACGCCATCCACCCGATCAGTGGCTGGTACGACCAGGACGTCACCATCTGGGTGCCCGGGATGAT
>CAJXND010000041.1 GCA_913056385.1 uncultured Ectothiorhodospiraceae bacterium | reverse complement strand
GAAGAGATACTCCACCCCGTGTTCTGCGACCAGCGTGATCATGACCAGTGCCATCGCACCGGTCGCAGCGGAGATCATGCCGGGGCGGCCTCCGGCGAATGCAATCACGACCGCCATGCAGAATGACGCATAAAGACCCAGTTTCGGGTCAACACCCGCGATGACTGAAAAGGCAATGGCCTCCGGAATGAGCGCCAGCGCGACCACGATGCCGGCGACCAGATCGCCGCGCACATTAAACAACCAGGTGCGCCGGAGTTCGGCGCCATAACGCGTTATTCGATCAACCAAGTGGCTCGTCCCTTGTGGGTTAGCGCCGAAGAGGAGGCTGCGGTGGAGCCCACCGGCGATGGGGGGCGTAAGCTACTGCAGTTGCTGCATCGCGGCAAGTTGCCGCCGGTCGATATGCACGCCGGGCGGAATGTTTTCCGCTACCATGAAGACCCAATGATCAACAGGCTGAGGAGCCATGCTGCAGCGCATTCTCGTTCCGGTAAATTTCACCACGGCGTCGGCTCGGGCGCTTGCGGTCACTCGGGATTACCACCCGGAGGCAACCGTTCGTCTGCTTTACGTGGTCAATCCCAGCGATATTGCCTCGGCGACTGCCAATCCCGCCATCAACCCGACCCATGCCCGGGATGAACGTACCAAGGCGGAGCAGGAGGCCAACCGGAAACTAGAGCGCTGGCGCCGCGACGAGGAAGAGCTGGCCGTGGTCGTCGGTAGCCCGGCCGAGACCATCAGTGAACATGCCAAGCAGTGGAATGCCGATCTCATCGCCATGGGCACGCGCAGCCGAACAGGGCTGCAGCAGTTCCTGCACGGCTCGGCCACCGAGTGGCTTGTCCGGCATGCCGATCAACCGATTCTTGTGGTGCATGATGTGGAACTGGCAGATGACCAGAAGCAGCATCTGCCGCCGATGGACTAGGTGGGCTCGATCAATCCCGGTCGCCTACGAGCACGGTCTCGATGATGGTCTCGGATTCAAGCGTCCGGTGAACCGGGCATTTATCCGCAATTTCCAGCAGGCGCTGCCGATCCTCTCCGCTCAGATCACCGGCCAGATGGATGCGCCGATGGAACACGTCAATCCGCGCGCCGGTCTCACCGCAGTGCTCACAGTCGGTGCGATGCGCCTTGTTGTGGGTCACATCGGTGTAGACATGCTCAAGCGGTATGTTCTTGCGCCGGGCGTACATGCGGATGGTCATGCTGGTACAGGCGCCCAGGCCCGCAGCCACCAGCTGATAGGGTGATGGCCCGCGGTCTGTCCCGCCCAGCCCGGTTGGTTCGTCAGCGGTGAGGATGTGCTTGCCAGAGACGTTGATATCCTGCCGAAAGCCCCCGGCGCTCGCTTCCGAGACGCGGGTCACGCCCTCAGGGGCACCTGACGGCGGCGTTTCAGCGGCCAGTTGCAGGTAGCGTGTCGCCCAGGCGCCGATCACATCCGCGGCGTATTCTGCATCCTCGGCTCGGGTGATGAGGTGGTCGGCGTCATCCAGCGTAATGAAGCTCTTCGGGTGCATGGCACCCTGGAAGATCTCTGCAGCATTGCGGATGCCCACGGTCGTGTCATGCGGCGAGTGCAGGACGAGCAGGGCAGCATCCATGTGCTTGAGCGCATCATCGAGTTTCGCCTGGGTGATGTCCTCCAGAAACTGGCGGCGGATGGTGAATGAACGTCCTGCGAGATCGACCTCGGCCTCGCCCTGTTCCCGGATAGCCGCCAACTGCTCGGCAAAGTGCTTCGAGACGTGATCCGGATCTGCCGGCGCGCCAATCGTCACCACGGCACGGACCCCATCGATCCGCGGCGCCGCCTTGATGACGGCCGCGCCGCCCAGCGAATGGCCAATGAGTAGTTGCGGGACGCCCACATTGTTTTGCAGGTACTCGGCGGCCAGCCGCAGATCCTCCACGTTGGAGGTGAAGTTGGTGTTCGCGAATTCGCCCTCGGAGTGTCCCAGGCCGGTGAAATCGAAGCGCAGCACCGCGATCCCTTGAGCGGCCAGTCGGCCGGCAATCCGCCGCGCGGCCGGGATGTCCTTGGAGCAGGTGAAGCAGTGCGCGAAGAGTGCCGCGGCCCGGACGGGCCCGTCGGGCCGGTCGAGGCGCGCATGGAGAGTGTTGCCGTTATGACCGGTGAAGCTGATCTTGCATGTCGTCATACGATCTCCGAAGGCCTGGATCGGGCTAGCCGCTGCAGCTAGCCCCACCCAGCACACAGAACTGTGCGCAGTGCGGGTGGTTGAGTGACACGGTGTGCCGGGCATCTCGCAAGGTATGGCCGAGTTCGAAGCGCGCGTCGTAGGGCAGTAGCGTGCAGGCAATGACACTCGGGCGTTCAGCGCCGTTGCGCTTGACGATCATCCGCGAGCTCGCGCACATCATGGCATCGGGATGCGTACCGAGCTTTGCCCAGCAGGCGGTCGTAATCTCCGGGACATCGAGCCGGGCATCCATCTCGGGGAACAGCACCAGTTTGTCCGGCGCGTGCGCATCCAGCCGGATGCCGCGCTCCGCAAACAGCCTCGCATAGCCGCTCCGCATGGTTGGCTCGTCGTCGCCGGCGAAGAGACGCCCGGCGATATCAATGCAGAAACCGTGGGTGGTGAGCCATTGCAGCCCCTCGATCACCGGCTCGAAGGTGCCCGTGCCACGCTCGTGTTCGTGCCAGGCCGGGTCGAAGTGATCAATGGACACCCGCAGGGTCAGGCGCGCGGCATACGTTTCCCGCAGCGCCAGCAGGCCGCGCTTGATCCGGGGCCGCAGCATCGGACGGGTCGCATTGGTCAGCAGGAGGACATCAAAACCCCGTTCCAGCGCGGTCTCGAGAATGGAGATCATATCCGGGTTGAGGAACGGCTCGCCGCCGGTGAAGGCGATGGTTCGCGTGCCAAGCCCCTCACGCGCGATCTCATCGAGATAGGCGGTAACCTCGGCGTGGCTGATATAGGCCAGTCGATCGTTGTCGGGTGAGGACTCGATATAGCAGTTCCGGCACTCGAGATTGCAGAGCGTGCCCGTGTTGATCCAGAGCGTCTCGAGTTTTCTCAGAGTGACGCGGGCTCTGGGCTCACCACCGGCGGTTGTTGCGGCGTCCCTGAACTTGGCGGGATCCAGAAAATACCGTGTCTTTCCGGCGGGCTGGCTCATTGATCCGATCGCTCAGTTGTCCGGGTTATTGGGTCGGCCCCGTTCCGCGAAGGCTGCGGACCAGTCGCGGCAGAAACGCCATCGCAGCCATCAGGGCAATCGCGACGAGTCCACTCTGAATGACATTCCCGCCACCGGCAATGGCCTGTCTGCCGGCATGCCCGACCCAGGTGTAGGCCAACGCCCCCGGGGCCATCGCGATGAGCGAGGTCATCACGTAAGTGCGAAGGCGGATCCGCGTGAGGCCCAGCGCATAGTTGAGCAGATTGAAGGGGACCAGTGGAACCAGTCGCATCAGCGCCACGAATCGCCACCCCTCCCGGTCAATCCCCGCCTGCAGGCGCTCCAGCCGCCGTCCCGTTCTTTCCGCGACCCAGTTGCCCAGCCCATGCCGGGCAGCGAGGAAGGCCAGTGCGGCGCCCGATGTCGCACCGACCAGGCTGTAGGCGGTCCCCCATAGCGGCCCGAAGAGGGCACCACCGGCGATCGTGAACACCAGTCCGGGGAGGAAGGCGACCGCACCGGCGGCATAGGCTGTCATGAAGGCGAGGCCGGCCCACGGGCCAAGTCCATCCACCCAGCTGGTGATGGCCTCGCGGCTGACGTGCTCGCGAAGCAGCAATCCAGTGCCGATCATCAGTAAAAGCCCGGCACCGATCGTCCATCGAACGACCCTGGTCAAGGCAGCAGTCGATTGATCCATTTGACCAGCCCACGGGTTCGCGGAGAGAAAAGCCGCGGCGCATAGTAACCCGCGGCGGCGCGTTTGCCGATTTGAGCGAGCGTCGGGTACGCGTGAATCATGCTGGCGAGCCGTCGAAGCGGCACCCGCTCGGCAATGGCCAGCGCCAGTTCATGAATGATCTCGCCGGCATGCGGCGCCAGGAGGCTTGCGCCGATGATGCGTCCTTTATGGATGAGCAGACGCAGCTCACCGGTGGTGTCACCTTCTGCGATGGCGCGGTCGATATCGGCCAGCGGGAAGCTCGCCAGATCATAACGCAGACCCGCTTCATCCGCTGCGGTGACGGTCATGCCGACTTGCGCCAGCGCCGGGTCGGTGTAGGTGACCCAGGGCACCGCGCTATCGTCCGTCTTCCGCGGCAGGCGGAATACGGCATTACTGATCACAATGCTTGCCTGATACTCCGCCATATGGGTGAAGGGGTAGGGGCCTGCACAGTCGCCCACGGCGTAGATGTGCCGCTGACTGGTGCGCAGGCGACGATCGACTCGCAGCGTGCCATCGCGTTTCAGCGCGAGATTGGCGGCCTGCGGGTTAATGGCCTCGGTATTGGCCTGACGCCCAGCCGCGATCAATACGCGCTCGAAGGTGCGTGCCTCAACGCCCTTGCCATTGTCGAGCGCCAGGGTCGCGGCGTCCCCATCAGCCCGTGCGCTCGCGACCACTGTGTTGACCCGAACTTCCACCCCCTCCCTCTGGAGATGCTCCTGTAACGGTATCGTGAGCCCAGGATCATCCCGCGGCAGGAGTCGGGGGCCCGCTTCGATCAATGTGACTGCGCTTCCGAGGCGCGCGAACGCCTGGGCCAGTTCGGTACCGATCGGCCCGCCACCCACCACCGCGAGCCGCTCGGGGAGTCGGCGCTCCGAGAAAATGGTTTCGTTAGTCAGATAAGGGATGCTGGCGAGACCGGGTATGGGTGGCGTTGCCGGCCGTGAGCCGGTGGCAATGACAAAGCGCCGACCGGACACCCTTTTCCCTTTGACCTTGATGGTGTGCGAATCGATGAATGCAGCCTCACCGAAGAGGACATTGATCCCGTAGCCGCGAAAGCGCTCCGGATCGTCATGCTGCTGGATCCGGGCGATCACTGCTTTCACTCGATCCATCACGGCGCCCAGGTCGGCGTCTGCGTGGGTCGCATGAATCCCGAAGTGGCCGGCATGACGAACCGTATGGGCAACGGTTGCACTGCGGATCAGCGCTTTGCTGGGTATGCAGCCGTAGTGGAGGCAATCGCCACCGAGGGCGGGCTCGCGCTCGATGAGAACCACGTCCAGCCCGAGTTGCCCGGCAACGCTTGCCGTCACCAGCCCGCCAACGCCACCGCCGATGATCACCAGGTCATATGTCTTATCCATGATGACTCACTCCGCGTCCACATAGACCGCCATTCCCCCGCATCGGTTCTGCGGTGGGGTATCGTGCTGGGTTCGGGCCAGTGCTTTAGCCCGTTCCGGGACAACCATTGAGTCAGGAGTGATGGGTAAATGCTAGCGATTATTGGCGGCACCGGAATTTATCAGATCGATGGTCTTGAAGTGATCGAAGAGATGGTTCCGCATACCCCCTTTGGCGAGCCGTCCGCACCGATTGTCAAGGCGGCCTTCAAAGACAAGACGCTTCTGTTCCTTCCGCGGCATGGTCGGCGCCATGCGCTACTGCCACACGAAATCAATTACCGCGCCAATATCTACGCCCTCAAGGCACTGGGGGCCCGACAGATCATCGGGTTTTCCGCGACCGGCAGTCTCCGTGAGGACATTACCGCGGGCGAGTTCGTCATCCCGGATCAATACTTCGATTTCGTGAAGGGGCCGCGCGAGAAGACCTTCTTCGGCGATGGCGTGGCCGCGCATGTCTCAACGGCAGACCCTACCTGCAGAGACCTGACGGAGTGGATTAGCAATCGGGCAGACCAACTGGGCTTCCCTCTGCAGACCGGCAAGACCTATGCCTGCGTTGATGGACCTCGACTCGGTACACGCGCAGAGAGCCATTTTCTGCGGATGGCCGATTGCGACGTGGTGGGAATGACAAATATTCCGGAGGTGTTTCTGGCCCGGGAAGCCCAGCTTGCCTATGCAACCATCGGAATCGTGACCGACTATGACTGCTGGATGGATGATCCGGCACAGCATGTCAGCGTCGCCGATGTCATCGCGCGCTACGGCGGGGCAGTCGAGAACGCTAAGGCGCTGCTGCTTGCGTTGCTGGAGTCGCCGCTCCCGGCGGTGGATCCGGCTTATCGAGAGATGCTCTCCACCGCGCTGCTGACCCCCGATGACCAGATTCCGGAGGGGAAGCGCGAACTCATCGAGGTGCTTCGGCGCTAGCCATGGGGATGATTTCCATCATTGTTCCCCTGGCGCCCGGCGAGGACCAGTGGCGGGCCCTCCTGGATCAGCTTGTCAATCTGCCGGGGCCGCTGGAGGTGATTCTGGTTGCCTCGGTGGGGGATGCGCCGGGCCCGGTGATCAGTGGGTCAGCCGGCAAGCAACTGCGCGTCCTGGAGGCGGAGCCGGGGCGGGGGCCACAGCTGAACGCCGGGGCGCGCGCCGCAACCGGTGATCATCTGTGGTTTTTGCATGCCGACTCGCGCTTGATGCCCGGGACGGCGAAGGGACTCCAGAGGGTGATGGCCGAAGGCCGGCGGGCCCTGTTCTATTTCGACCTCAGCTTTCGTGACGGAAATCCATGGCTCATGCCTCTCAATAGTCTGGGCGCCAATCTGCGTTCGCGATGGTTGAAGGTGCCCTTTGGCGATCAGGGCTTTTTCATCAGGCGAGATCTATTCGTGGAAATTGGTGACTTTCCCGAGGATCTGTCCTACGGCGAGGATCACGTGTTTGTGTGGCGGGCACGCCAGACAGCGGTTTCTGTTTGCCCGGTGGGTGCAGCCATTCTGACCAGTGCGCGGAAATATGAACGGCATGGCTGGTTGCGGACAACGCTCAGGCATCAATACCTTTGGCTCAGGCAGGCCTGGCCGGAGTGGAAGCGCCTGGCACGACGGAGTGAAGGGTGAGCGGCGCCATTGCTGTCTTTGCCAAAACCCCGGGTCTGTCTCCGGTAAAGACGCGCCTTGCGAGTGCTATCGGTGTCGCGAACGCGGAAATATTCTATCGGCTCAGTGTTGCCGCGGTGTCGGAGACGCTCGCCACACTCGCGAGTCGGTACAGGACCGATCTGCAGCCATACTGGGCCGTTGCTGAAGCCGAGGCCGTGGGTCGCGAGGAATGGCAGGCATTCCCGGCGATCTGGACGGGACAGGGGACGCTGGGGGACCGGTTACATGCAGTCTATGCTGCTCTCGAAAATATCCATGACTACGTGATCCTGATCGGCACGGATAGCCCGCAGCTGACGCCCGAGGCCGTCGCAGAGGCAATTGATCGGCTCGGGAACTGCGGTGACGCCTGCGTGATCGGGCCTGCGCTGGATGGCGGTTTTTACCTGTTCGCGGCCGGCATCCCTCTACGCAGCCAACTCTGGACTCGCGTGCCCTACAGCCGGGCGAGCACCATGCAAGAACTCATCAGCGGCATCCGCGCTGATGGAGGCCATGTGGAGTTGCTGAGTCCGCGGACCGATACGGATACGCTGGGTGACCTTGATATCCTGTTCAGGGAAATCTCCCGGGTCGAGATGCCGTCAAGGTCTCAACAGCGGTTGAGCGAGTGGCTTGAAACCTTCCTTCGACAGCCCGAACCGGGTGATGGGTCTATGCGTTCCCGCGGGGATGGGCTAGGGTGAATCCGCGATTCATGGAGGGATCGAAGCATGGTTGATTGGCTGGCACCGCTTGTCTTGATCGGTGCTGCCCTTGTCCTCGTCTCCATTCTCACCAGTGTTCTCGCCTTCCGCTTTGGCGCGCCCTTGTTGCTTGTCTTCCTGCTGATCGGCCTGGTGGCAGGCGAAGACGGCTTCGGCCTTGCCTATGACGATCAACAGGGCGCTTACCTCGTTGGGAGCGTGGCACTCGCCGTCATCCTTTTTGACGCGGGGTTCGGGACGCGGCTCCGGGCATTTCGACGGGTAGCGGCGCCAGCGATCACCCTTGCAACGCTTGGCGTGATCCTGACCACCGGGCTGGTTGGCGGGGCGGCTCACGAGCTTTTCGGGCTGCCCTGGCCCCAAGCGCTGCTGATGGGGGCGTTGATCAGTTCCACGGATGCCGCCGCCGTCTTTTTTCTGCTGAGGGCCGGTGGGATCACGCTGCGCGGGCGGGTAAGGGGGACGCTCGGCGTGGAGTCGGGCTCAAACGACCCCATCGCGATTTTTCTCACGGCAACCCTCGTCGAGCTGGTGGCCGGGCAGGCGGGTCTGGCGGGATTCACGACGTCGCTGCTGCTGGGCTTCGGGCTGCAGATGGGGCTTGGCATCGGCATCGGGCTGCTCGGGGGGTATCTGCTGCAGCGGCTCACCAGTCGCATCGAGCTCGAGACGGGGCTCTATCCCGTATTCGTTCTGGTCGGCGCGCTGCTGATCTTCGCCGTTACGGCGCAGTTCGGTGGCAGCGGTTTTATCGCGGCCTACGTGGCGGGGCTCGTGGCGGGCAATCGCGCGATGCCCCATCGCGGCGAGATGCGGCGTTTCCAGGATGGCATGACCTGGCTCGCCCAGATCCTGATGTTCCTGGTGCTCGGACTGCTCGCCACCCCCTCGCAATTCCCCGATATCGCGATACCGGCGGTGCTGCTTGCCGCCTTTCTGATGTTCGTGGCCCGGCCCGTTGCGGTCGGTCTCTGTCTGGCGCCATTCGGCTTTTCGCCGCGGGAGATTGCCTTCATCTCCTGGGTCGGGCTGCGCGGGGCGGTATCGATCCTGCTTGCCATACTGCCGTTCCTGGGCGGGCTCGAGAACTCGCAGCTCTTTTTCAACGCCGCCTTCATCATGGTGCTGACGTCGCTGCTCGTGCAGGGCTGGACCATCAAGCCGGTGGCCCGCTGGCTCGGGATGATCGTGCCGTCCCGCCTCGGCCCGGTGGAGAAGATTGAGCTGGAACTGCCGGGAACCGCCCACCACGAGCTGGTGGTCTATCACGTCCGGCCGGGGAGCCCCGTGGTCGGCGGGGCCCGGTTGCCCCGCTGGGCCCGTCCGGCGCTTGTGCTGCGGAACGGCGGATCAATGCACTTCCGCAAGGCCGGTCGCCTGCGGCCGGACGACTACGTCTATATTTTCATGTCACCGCGATATGCCTCGGCGCTGGATCATCTCTTCGCGGCGCCGGCGGGCGGAGACGGCGACGGGCGTGACGCCTTCGGCCACTTCTCGATCGACCCGGGCGCTCCGGTGGCAACGCTGGTGGATGCCTATGGCGCGAAGGTCGATGCCGACGCGGCGGGCGTGAGCGTTGGTGACTACATGCAACGCAAACTCAGGCGCCCGGAGATCGGTGACCGGGTGGCCCTCGGCCCCATTGAATTGATCGTCCGTGAGCGCGACTCCGATGACCGGATCAGCGAGGTGGGGCTGCAGGTGATCAATCACCGCTAGGGTAGATCTCGGCCAGATCGGTGTAGGCGCCACGCAGCTGTAGCGTGACGGTGACGGGACTATCGTCACGGTTGCGCCAGAACCAGCCGTGTTCGCCGGGAAAGGGTGCCTCGATGCTGCCTTCGCCGGAGCTCGCGCCCCGCCCGCGGTCGTAGGTGATGGACTCGCCCTGGCCGTGTGCATGGAGATCGAAGTTGATCCGGCCGCCTTCGGCAACCCAGGCGTATTCGGTAACATCGCCCGTTGCCATGACCAGCTTGGTCTCGGCGGATGCATCCGGCGCCAGCGTGAAGGTGACCGTGTCTGCCCGACCCTCCTGTGCGTATGCCGTGTCGACGAACAGGCTGAAGATCCCCTCGATCAGCGAGCTCTGATCCCCACCGCCGTGTCTGAGTTCGTCCTGCCTTGCTTCCTCGGCGAGTTCCTGCTTGATCTCGCCCATATCCGCAAGACCGAGCACACGGCCGATGCCGCTCGGATCGATTCCGTATTCCGCGGGCAGGATGATGGTGACCAGTATCGCCAGGGCTGCAGCCGCCGCGATGATTGTCGAGCGGATCAGCTGTCCCGAGGACGGCAGGTCTTCCGGGCGGGGTTTTTCTGCATTGAGCATCAGGATCTCCGGGTGTTCAGGAGGCCACAAAGTAGCCGGTAATCTGAAAGCCCGTCAGCATGAAGCCGAGGGACATGACAACGACGTTGGCCGTGTAGGCTTGCTGGAAGAATACCGGTGTCTTTCGCCAGAATCCCATAACGATGAGGATGACGGTTAATGCGAGGATCTGGCCGATTTCGACTCCCACATTAAAGGCCAGCAGGTTGGGCAGCAGTCCGTCTTCAGCAATCTGGTAGTCGTTGATTTTCGTGGCAAGGCCGGTGCCATGGAAAAGACCGAAGATCAGGGTCGCAGCCTTCGTGTTCGGCTGGAACCCGAACCAGCGCCGGTAGGCGCCGAGGTTGTCGAGTGCCTTGTAGACAACGGACAAACCGATGATGGCGTCGACGATGTGCGCGTTTACGCCCCAGCCGAACCAGACGCCGGCCAGCATGGTGAGCGAGTGTCCAATGGCGAAAATGCTCACATAGACCGCGACATCCCTTGTCCTGTAGAGGAAGAAGACAACACCAAGCAGAAACAGGATGTGGTCATACCCGGTGACCATGTGTTTGGCGCCGAGATACATGAAAGGGATGATATGGACCCCCCAGATCTCCTGGATGTAGCCGGCATCCCCGGGGGTGACGTTATGGGCAAGCGCCTGTGAGGCGCAGGAGATACAGATCGCCAGTGCGGTCAGCGCCACCGCGGTCGAGCGATAGGCATCGGACAGGCGCAAACTCTTCACGGTGATGATTCGTTAGTCGTCATGGCCCGGCGTCCGTTGAGCGATGGATACCCCCGTCGCAATCATAACCGGCGATCCGCCTTTTGCAAGTCCGGCCAATCCCGCTACGTCTTCTCCGTAACCTCCCAGCGACCGCTGAAGTCCTTCGGCACGTGGAGGATCTCGCGGCCCACTTCATTGAGGTCGCGATGCCCGCACAGGGCCATGGTGGTGTCCAGCTCCTTGTGCAGCACCTCGAGCGACTTCGTGACGCCGTCCTTGCCCATGGCGCCGAGTCCGTAAACCCAGGCACGCCCGATCATCACGCCATCGGCGCCGAGGGCCAGCGCCTTGAGAATGTCCTGGCCCGAGCGTATTCCACTGTCGAAATACACTTCCATGCGGTCACCCACCGCCTCGATGATACCAGGGAGCGCCCGGATGCTGCTGAGCGCGCCATCCAGCTGACGGCCACCGTGGTTGGACACCACAATGGCATCGGCCCCGAGCTCGGCCGCGCGTTCTGCGTCCTCGCGGTTCATGATTCCCTTGAGGACGACCTTGCCGCCCCACATGTCCATGAGCGTCTTGACGCGGTTCCAATCGAGGGAGTGGTCGAATGCCTCGGCGGTCCATGACGACAGCGAACGGGAATCCGTGACGCCGCTGGCATGGCCCACCACATTGCCGAAGGTCCGCCGGGTGGCACCGAGCATTTCCACGCCCCAGGAGAGCTTGGTGGCGAGATTGGCGATTGATTTGATGGTGAGCTTGGGCGGGGCGCTCAGGCCGTTCTTGAGGTCCTTGTGGCGCTGGCCCTGGACCTGCAGGTCGAGCGTGATGACGATCGCCGAGCAGTTGGCCGCCCGGGCGCGTTCCATGAGTCGGCGCATGAAATCGTCATCAGAGAGTGTGTAGACCTGGAACCAGAAGGGTTGGGTGGTCTTTGCCGCGACATCCTCGATGGAGCAGATCGACAGCGTGGAGAGGGTGAAGGGCACGCCGAACGCCTCGGCCGCCTGTGCGGCCAGGATCTCGCCGTCGGCGTGCTGCATCCCCGTCAGGCCCACGGGCGCCAGCGCAACCGGCATGCTCACCTCCTCGCCGAGCATCCTCGATGAGGTCGTGCGCCGGGTCATATCGATGGCGACGCGCTGCCGGAAGTAGATCGAGCGGAAGTCGCTGGTGTTCTCCTGGAACGTCTGTTCCGTCCAGCTGCCGGTCTCGCAGTAGTCGTAGAACATCTTCGGGACTCGGCGCTTGTACAGGCGCTTGAGATCGTCGATGCAGGTGATCACGGCCATCGCTATCGCCTCCCTCGATTGGTGAGCATGAACAGCAGAGCAATGCCCAGGAAGCCGATCCAGCCGGCATACCAGGCGTTCACCCCGCCATTGATGATGGCCATCCCCAGCAGCCCGGCGGCGATCATGTAGTAGGCCATGGGGATGAGCGTCTTGCGGATGACATCACCCTCACGTCCCAGCAGCCCGACCGTGGCCGAGGCGGCGACCACATTATGCACCGTCACCATATTGCCACCCGCGCCACCGACCGCCTGCAGCGAAACCACCATCGAGGCGCCGAAGGAGCCAAGGCCGATCTGTTCGGCGGTGGAGATCTGGAAGAACGAGAACATCATGTTGCTGATGGTATTGCTGCCGGCGAGAAAGGCCCCCAGCCCGCCGACGGTCGGCGCGAACAGCGGCCAGAGCTGACCCGTGAGCGCGGCAACGCCCTGGGCCAGCATCTCCGGCATGCTGGCGATCTGGTCCAGTGTTCCCAGCCCCACCCCGTTCGCCAGCGAGGTCTGAATGGCGGCGACCGTGTCGTGGCCATCGGGTGCGGAGTTGATGAATACCTGGACCATCGGGACGGCGAAGATCAGCGCCGAGCCGGCTGAGATGATGGTCTTCCCGGCCGTTGTCCACGCGCGGCGGTAATCGCCGTGGTTCCACATCTGGTGGAGGAAATAGGTGATCAAAGAGGTGACCAGCAGGACAAAGCCCGGTAGATAGAGCGGTTGTGATGCCGCGGTGATCCCCGACCCGAAGATATCAGGGATCGACAGCGTCACCGCATCCGCCCGCAGCGCGTCGGTCACCGGCGGAATGATCCGGGTAATAATCAGCAGGCCCGCCACGATAATGTAGGGCAGCCAGGCCTGGAACTGTGACAGGGGCTTGTTCCCGTCACGTATCGGCCCCGAGGCGTCCTGCAGCTCGCTGATCCACTCCGGCTGCCAGCGATCCCGGGGCTCGAAGTCAAAGGTGTCTTTTGGCATGAACCAGCCACGACGGGCGGCCGGTATGACGATGGCGATGCCGATGAGACCACCGATCAGGGCGGGGAACTCCGGGCCGAGCAGGGCGGCCACGGTGTAGTAGGGCACCACGAAAACGACACCCGCGAATAGCGCGAACGGCCATGCCCGCAGGCCCTCGATGAAGGAACGCTTCGCGCCGAAAAACCGCGTCAGCATGCCCACCATGATCAGCGGAATGAATACCCCCACCAGGCCATGCAGCATGGCCACCTGCATGCCGATCTGATCGAGATACTGGGCATACGGGATGCCGGCCGCCTCGACCATTCGATCGGTGACGGACTGGTCCGAGAGGCCGGCGTTGACGCCGACGATGATCGGCGTACCAATCGCGCCGAACGAGACCGGCGTTGACTGGATGATCATCGCCGAAACCACCGCCGCCATTGCCGGGAAGCCGAGGGCCACGAGGAGCGGCGCGGCGATGGCGGCCGGCGTGCCGAACCCCGAGGCGCCCTCGATCAGTGCGCCGAAAAGCCAGGCGACGATGATCGCCTGCACGCGACGATCCGGCGAGATGTCCTCGAAACCTTTCTGGATCACCTGAATCGCGCCGCTCTCGCGCAGCGTGTAGAGCAGGAGGATCGCGCCGAAGACGATGAAGAGAATGTTCAGTGCGGTGACGACCCCATTGACCGAGGCGCCGGCGACAATGTTGAGATCGGTCCCCCAGAAACCGAGGGCGACGACGACGGCAACCCCGTAGGCAAGGGGCATGGCGTATTTGGCCGGCCAACGCAGGAAGACCAGGAAAATGGCAACGGTTGCCAGCGGCAGCAGCGCCATGAGAACGATGAGCCAAAGGGACATGGCGTTCTCTCCTCTGTGAGTTTGTGCGGAGCAGCACTCCGGTTTTATTTATCGGCAGAGCACTCAGGCCCCACTAACTAGTCTGACAATACTGCTCAGCGCTGTAACCCCCCCCTCGGAATTCGGGGGGCGGGAACCCGTCGGGAGAACGGTGCTGTATGGGCTCGGCCCGCTCAGCCCTGCCGCAAAGCCGTCGCCGTGTCGATGAGTTGCCGGATGACGGCTTCCAGCGCGTCGCGATGGTGCGCGTCGATGAGTCGGCCGTCGTCGTCGAAGGTGTTCGGGGCACCGGCGATGGCGAGCTGCTGCGGTACGACATGCATGCCGATGTTGCCAAGGAGCATGCGCAGGGGCACGAGCCCGCGCAGGCCGCCCAATCCGCCCGGCGAGCCGGCGGCAATCGCCGCCACCTTGCCCTTGTAGGCCACCAGCGGTGGTTCATCGGCCGAGGCCCGTCG
>CAJXND010000040.1 GCA_913056385.1 uncultured Ectothiorhodospiraceae bacterium | reverse complement strand
CGCCGGCGTCAACCGTTTGTCCATCGGTGTGCAAAGCTTCAATGACGCCCACCTCCAACGCCTGGGGCGCATCCATGGCGGAGACGAGGCCAGCCATGCCGTGGAGGCGGCCCAGCGCGCCGGCTTCCGGCGAATCAATCTGGATTTGATGCACGGGCTCCCGGGACAGTCGCCCGAACAGGCGCTGGCGGATGTCGAGTGGGCGCTGGCGCTAGGCATCCGTCACCTGTCGCACTACCAGCTCACGCTGGAGCCGGGCACGGCCTTCCATGCCCGGCCGCCAACGCTGCCCGACGAGGACCGGCTGGCCGACATCGAGGCGGCCTGCGCGGCAAGGATCGCGGCGGGGCAGCGACAGCGCTATGAGGTCTCCGCCTGGGCGACCCCCGGCGAGGAATGCCGCCACAACCTCAATTACTGGGGTTTTGGCGACTATCTGGCCATCGGTGCCGGGGCCCACGGCAAGGTCAGCCATTCCGATGGCCGCATTCAGCGATACAGCAAGCTGCGCATGCCCCGTCAGTACCAGGCGCATGCCGGCACGCCGGCCGCGATCGCCGAGACGCGCACGGTAACAATGGACGAGCGACCCCTGGAGTACCTGATGAACGCCCTTCGATTGACCGCCGGTGTGTCAATGAGTGATGCCCTCGCCCGCACGGGACTGACGGAGGAGGCCTTCGAACCCGCTCTGGGCGAGGCGCGGGCGCAGGGACTGATGGTGGAGGACCCAGCCTGGCTGCAGACCACGGCACAGGGCCAGCGATTCCTTGACGATCTACTGGGTCGATTCCTCGACGCAGCCCCCGGCGACGCGGAGACCCGCTCCGGATGATCGAGACGCTCGTCATTGAATGCCCCTACTGCGGCGAGGCATTTACGTCGGTTGTCGATTGCTCCGCCGGTGATCAGGCCTACATCGAAGACTGCGTGGTCTGCTGCCGGCCGATCGAATGCCGCCTCACCGTCGCGCCGGAAGGGCCGACGCTCGAGGTCCGTCGCGACGACGACTGACCGGGGCGGAATGCCCGCGATCAGAAAGGCAGCGGGGTCTTGTTCAGCGCCACCAGAACGATATACCCGTAGACCGCGAGGGCGCCGAAGAAGGCGCCGAAACGAACCGGCACGGAACGACCGCGCTTGAACGCGATGACACCGAGCATGATGTAGACCACCAGGGCGATGATCTTGGCGGTGATCCATCCATGCAGCTCGACCGGATAGCGCCAGCCGATCCAGGCCACCGCGAAACCGGTCACCAGCAGCAGCGTATTGATGACATGGGGGAGAATCCGGACCCAGCGTCGCTTCAACATGCCGGAGCCGGCCACCGTCCAGCCGCCCTTGAGGAGGAAAAGCAGCACGGTCAGTGTCGCCACCGTCGTGTGCAGATGCTTCAGCGCAATGTAGAGCATGATGTCTTCCCCGGGGCACAAACCGTTATTCGGGGGCGAATGTTACCGGGCCGGCCGGCGCCTGTCACAGGCGATCGGCGACCCAGGCCCTCCGTGCAGCGCAACATCGTCTCTTGTACCCATGGCTGCAAGGGCCTAAGATACCGCGCTTCCGAATCCAGCGTCTCGAGATACGCCATGAAGAAAGACATCCATCCCGAATATCGCCAGGTCGTGTTCCAGGATATTTCCTCGGACTTCTCGTTCCTGACCCGCTCGACGGTGCAGACCGATGACACGGTCCAGTGGGAGGACGGCAACGAGTACCCCCTCGTAAAGGTCGAGATCTCCAGCGCCAGTCATCCCTTCTACACCGGCAAGCAGCGCGTCCTCTCGAGTGGCGGCCGCGTGGATCAGTTCCGTCGCCGTTACGGCGCGATGGCTAAGGGTGCCAAGGACTGAAACGCCAATGGCGGCGATCCGCTGACCGGATTGCCGTGACCTGACAATGCCAGCATCTGGCGCCACCAGGAGTCGTTTCATGGCCGACAAGACCGTCACCATCACCGATAACGCCACCGGCAAGCAGTCCGAGATGCCGGTCCGCCAGGGCACACACGGGCCTGATCTGGTCGACATCCGGACACTGCAGAGCGAACTGGGCTACTTCACGTACGACCCGGGCTACAGCTCAACGGGCAGCTGCCAGAGTGACATCACCTTCATCGACGGCGATCAGGGGGTTCTGCTCTACCGGGGTTACCCCATCGAACAGCTCGCCGAGCAGAGCTCGTTCCTCGAAGTCTCGCGCCTGCTGATCCATGGTGATCTGCCGAACAAGGCCGAACTCGAGGCGTTCGAAGAGGCCATCACGCGGCACACCATGGTCAACGAGAGCCTGCGGATCTTCTTCAACGGCTTTCACTATGACGCCCATCCCATGGCCATGCTCACGGGTGTGGTCGGCTCCCTGTCGGCGTTCTACCACGACACCATCGACATCAATGACCCGGAGAACCGCCTGCTCTGCGCGCATCGGATCATTGCCAAGATGCCGACCATCGCCGCGGCCGCGTTCAAACACATGGTGGGTGAGCCGTTCGTCCATCCGCTCAACCGGCTCTCCTACACCGGCAACCTGCTGAACATGCTGTTCGCCCGGCCCAGCGAGGAATTCGAGATCAATCCGGTGGCCGAACGGGCGCTGGACCAGCTGCTCATCCTCCACGCCGATCACGAGCAGAACGCCAGCACCTCCACGGTCCGGCTGGCGGGCAGCACGGGAACGAACCCGTTCGCGGCCATCGCATCCGGCTGTGCGGCGCTCTGGGGCCCTGCCCACGGTGGCGCCAACGAGGCGGTACTGCGGATGCTCAGCGAGATCGGTTCGGTCGACCAGGTGCCGAAGTTCATCGAGAAGGCCAAGGACAAGAACGATCCCTTCCGGCTGATGGGCTTCGGTCACCGGGTCTACAAGAACTACGACCCCCGTGCCACCATCATCCGCAAGACCTGTCACGAGGTGCTGGACGAACTCGGCGTTGCCAACGATCCGCAGCTCGAGCTGGCCATGAAGCTGGAAGAGATCGCCCTCGCCGACGACTACTTCGTCGAGCGCAAGCTCTATCCGAATGTCGACTTCTACTCGGGAATCATCTACCGGGCACTCGGCATCCCGACGGAGTTCTTCACGGTCCTGTTCGCGATCGGCCGCACGCCGGGCTGGATCGCCCAGTGGATGGAAATGCTCTCCGATCCGGAGCAGCGTATCGGCCGGCCTCGCCAGCTCTATACCGGTGCGGCGAGACGCGACTACGTGCCGCTCCACCGCCGCGGCTAGACAAGCGACTCAGGCGCTGGCGCCCTCGGCGACCAGCGCCTCCACCTCTCCCCGGCCCGCCCGCTGCATGGGACGCCCGTCGACGGGACTGCGCGGTGGGTGATGCCGGTCCCGCCCGGTGAATACCGCCAGGTTGACCGGCGTATCCCCCGCCACGAAGTGATGCACCGGGACGAATTCATACTCGTCATCAAACCGCAGGCGCTTTTCCTCGGTATCAAACGGAATATCGTGGTCCATCAGGAAAAACACGATATCCTCCGGCGTATCCGCAAAGCAGTGCAGCTCCACCGCGCTGTCCGGACCCGCCGTACCGTCCAGCACCTGCCCGACCAGGCGCGGCCGGAACGGCGCAAAGAAGGCCATGGCCTCGAGGGCCGAGCGGCGCAGAGACTGGAGCGCCGACTGCTGACGATCGCCACCGAAGAGGCGCTGGTAGTCCTGCAGCGCCGCCTGGATCTCCCGGTTCTGGGGGAGATTCGTCGTGCGTGGGGCATTGAGCTGAAGCGCAGCCTTGCGCTTGGCCTGGGAGAAATCCCGAATGCCCTCCACGGCCATGATTCGGGCCGCCTCCTGGACCAGTCGCTCGCGCATCCGCGCGTCGCGGCTTGCCTTTCCCCTTGCCATCGGAAGATGTCCCCCGTTCAGAAAATCGGTTGCCCGCCCGAGGCGCCGGCCCCCTCCGCCCCGCTGCTCTCCGCCGAGGCATCGCCACTGGGCAGATTCGACGCCCGGAAGGTCTCGAAAATGGCGCCCGGTGTATCCGCGCCGGCAAGCTCTCCGCTATCCGGGTCGATCCGGACGGTGACCAGCCCGTCCGGTCGCGGCCATTCGGACTCGGGCCGCCCGTCCAGCGCCGCCTCCATGAGATCCGTCCAGATCGGTAGCGCCGCTCGGCCACCCGTTTCGTACCGGCCCAGCGTCTGCAACTCGTCGAATCCCACCCAGGCGGTCACGACCAGGTCACCATTGAACCCCGAAAACCAGGCATCCCGCTGCTCGTTGGTGGTGCCGGTCTTGCCGCCCAGATCAGTGCGGCCCAGTGCTCGGGCGGAACGCGCCGTGCCCTCCTGGATCACGTTCTGGAGCATGGAGCGCATCAGCCAGGCGTTTTCCGCGCTGATCGCGCGCTCGGCGGGTCGGACCGCGGGCCGCCGGGGCCCCTCCGGGCCCGGCTCGGCCGGCTCGATGGCCTCGGCGGCCACGGCACGTGAGGGCCAGCTCTCATAGGCCACCGAACCGTCACCGTCCACGGCACGCTCGATGTAATACGGGGTGATCCGATAGCCCCCGTTGGCGAAAACGGCATAGGCCCGGGCAAGCTCCAGCGGAGTGACCTCCGCGGCACCGAGCGCCAGGGAGAGATTCCGGGGCAGGCGGTCACCCGGGATACCGAATCGCTCGATATGATCAATGGCTGTCCCCACGCCGACCTGACGCAAAAGCCGGATGGACACCAGGTTGCGCGAATAGGTCAGCGCCTCGCGCAGCCGGGTGGGGCCGAAGACCCGGCCACTGTAGTTCTCCGGCCGCCAGACATCCTCCAGCGAGGCATCCTCGAATACCACCGGGGCGTCATTGACCTGAGTCGCGGGCGTGAAGCCGTTGGCCAGCGCCGCCGAGTAGATCAGGGGCTTGAACGCCGACCCCGGCTGTCGGGCGGCCTGCGTAACCCGGTTGAACTTGCTCAGCGTGAAGTCATACCCCCCGACCAGGGCCTCGATACGGCCGTCGTCCGGATCCAGTGCCACCAGCCCCGCCTGCGGCTCCGGCGTCTGCGCCAGCCGCCACCCCACGTCGCTGCGCCGCAGGTACACCACATCGCCGGCGACCAGAATGTCAGCCGCCTGCTCGGGCCGCGGCCCCATGGCATTACGCCCCAGCTGGGGCCGCGCCCATTCCATGCCCTGCCAGTCCAGCTCGAGGGTTGACCCGTCGGCGGTGGCAAGGGACGCCGAGCGCTCGGCAAGCGCCGTTACCACGGCGACCTTCAGATCGCCCGGCCGGTTGAAGTCCGACAAGCGCTCCGTCAGCGCCTCACGTTCCCCCTCCAGCAGCACGGGATCAAGCTGCGCCAGCGGGCCACGATACCCGTGCCGTTCGTCGTAGCCGTGCAAGCCCCGTCGCAGCGCGTCGCGCGCCTGTTGCTGGCGTTCGGCCGAAATGGTCGTGTAGATCTCGTAGCCGCTGGTGTAGGCGGCCTCGGCACCGTAGCGCTCCACCGCCCAGGCGCGTGCCATCTCGGCGATGAAGGGCGCGTTGACGCTGCGCCGACGACGATGCCGCTCGGCGGTGACGGGAGCGGCCATGGCCCGCTGATAAGTCGACTCGTCGATGAAGCCGCTGTCGAGCATGCGGCCGAGCACATAGGCCCGCCGCTGCAGGGCCCGCTCGGGGTCGGCCAGTGGGTTCCAGGCGGAAGGCGCCTTGGGGAGGCCGGCAATCATCGCCTGCTGGGCGAGGGTGAGCTCCGCCAGGGGCCGTCCGTAGTAGACCTCGGCCGCCGCCGCCACCCCATAGGCACGCTGGCCAAGATAGATCTTGTTGAGATAGAGCTCGAGAATTTTGTCCTTCTCGAACTGACGCTCGATACGCAGGGCCAGAAGGATCTCCCGGAGCTTGCGCAGGTAGGTTCGCTCGGAACTGAGAAAGAGGTTACGCGCCAGCTGCATGGTGATGGTACTGCCGCCCGGCCCCTTTTCGCCGGTGCGAACCAGGTACCAGACCGCCCTCGCAAGGCCTTGATAGTCTACCCCCGGATGCTGGCGGAAGCGCTGGTCTTCTGCGGCGATAAAGGCCTGCTGCAGACTCGTGGGCACCGCCGCGAGCGTCACGGGAGTACGCCGCATCTCGCCGAATTCGTCGATCAACTCGCCACTGGTGGTGTAGACCCGCAACGGGACCTGTAGCTCGACGTTGCGCACGGCCTCGACGCTCGGCAGACCGGGGGCGAGCACGATATAGGAGACAACCAGTCCGCCGGCGGCAAGGAGGCCGAGCGCCGCGAGGCCGGCTAATGTCTGCAGGGAGCGCCTGATGATGCGTGACATGAAACCCCATAAGTGCAGGGACGCTGTCCTTACTGAGTATAGCACCGGGCGGCCCGAGTTCCGCGTCCGACGAAATTCGGACTTCTGAGGCCATGCTCGGTCCGATCAGGCGAAACCGGACGGTACTGGGCGTCGATATCGGCGCCACCGCCATCAAGGTGGCGGCGATGGATTTCCGGCATGGCATACCCAGCCTCAGCGGGTTTGCCATCGAGACGCGCCCGGCCGGCGCAGAGGCCTCGAGCGTCATGATCCGCAGGGCGGTCGCCGCCAGCACCGCGCGTGGACGGATCGCCGCCACCGCCGTTCCGGCCGAGGCGGTCATCACCCGGGTCATCAAGGTTCCCCACGGCCTCGATGAAACCGCGTTGCGCGCCCGCGTCAGCCTCGACATCGAGGACTCGCTCAGGCAGCCGCCCGATGACGTCGCCCATGATTTCCGAATGTTACGTGACGGGCAGGCCGGGGAGAGTCAAACGGTTCTGGTGGTCGCCACACGCCGCGATGAACTGCAGGCACGCCGGGAATTACTCGCGGCCAGTGGACTGCGCTGCCGACTGGTCGATGTCGATACCCATGCGATGGCCCGGGCCGCTCTGGTCGATACCCGACTCCGCCCATCGGACGACACCCGGCCGACGGCGTTGCTCGATATCGGCACCCGGCTCCGACTGACGGTGTTCGACCGCCGGCGAATCCTCTACCAGCAGGACCATGGCATGAAGGCCGATGCCGGAACCGATGAACGCCTGCAGGTCATCGAGCGCGCCCTCGCGATGCATCACGGCAGTCAGGAATCGCGACTGCCGGCAGTCCTCGCCCTCGCCGGAGGCGGCACGGACCGGCAACTCGCCATCGCCCTCGCCGAGCGGGTCGACATCCCCGCCTATTGCGTTGATCCCCGCCCGGCGATCACCGTGGACGAACCCCTCGGCAATGACCCGTTCACCGCCCGGCTGCCCCGCCTGCTCACCGCCATTGGTCTTGCCCTGCATGCCGGAGATGCTCATGCCCATTGGCGTTAATCTGCTGCCCTGGCGTGCCGAGCGCGACCGGCGCGCACGGCGCCGAGCATGGCTGGCGATGCCGACGGCGGGCTTTATCGGCCTCGGTATGATGCTCATGGCGACCCTGGTCATACGGGAAATGCGTGAGGAACGGCTGGATGCCAACGCGCGGGTACGCCAGCAGATCGATGCGCTGGCTGACCGTCGCGCCGCCACCGAACAACTGGAGCAGACGCACGCGGCTCTGACTCGGCGTATGGCCGCCATGGAGGCACTCCTGGACGGCCGAACCCGCGCCCTCGATGAACTGACGGGCCTGATGGAGGCGCTGCCGGAAGACGTTCGCCTCATGGGCGTCGAGCGCGGCGCGGAGCGGATGGTGATCGAGGGTCTTGCCCCACAGCCCGCCTCGGTCTCGGCCCTGATCATGGCGCTTCGCGCGTCACCGCGGTTTCCAGCCCTGCGATTCGAGCGACTCGGCACCCGCGCAGCACAGGGCCGGAGCGGCGATCGGTTCCGCATCGTCGTTCGCAATGCGATCGAACGAAATACAGGAGAAGGCAGCGATCAGGGAGTAATGCGGTGAACGTCGGAACCTGGCGACGTATTACCCTCATGCTGCTGGCAGGCCTGATCGCCGGATGGTTCGCGATCCTGCGGCCCGAGCTGAATGCCCGGGAGCTGGCGGAAGACGAGGCCGAACGGCTTGCGTCCCGTCTTGCGGCCCATCGCGCCACCGCCGCCCGGCACGATGAATGGCGGGAGCGGGTAGCGGCCCTGAGCCGGCAAATCCGCATCCATCCCATGCGCCTGCCCCGTGAACCCGATCTCCCCGGGCTGCTGGGCCGGGTCGCCGGCGTTGCCACGACCACCGGTACCCGACTGGTCGGCGTGGAGCCGGAGAGCCCGGTCGCCACGGCCGACTATCGGCAGCGCGCCGTGACGCTGCGCCTCACAGGGGAATGGAACGGTCTGGTCGACATGCTGACCAGGCTTGACCACGAGACCCGGGCGATCACGATGAACCGCTTGACCCTGACGCGCCGAAACCCGGAAGCCAAGGGACCGCCACTGACACTCACATTGACCGTGACCGGTTACTGGCAGACCGCTGATGGCGCCTTCATGCCGAGCGATACCGGCCCGGCAGGCTGGATGGCATCCGACCCGGGAACCGCCGGCGATCGGCCTGCAGCGCTCGCGCGCAATCCTTTCGGATCGCGACCTGTCGGGCTGGAACGCGTGGCGGACGGACTGACCTATCTGGGCCGGATCCAGGTCGGGGATCAGGTCTGGGCGCTGGTCCGCGACGCCAGCGGCACGATCCACGCCCGTCAGAGCGGGACCGTCCTCCCGGGCGGCGGAAAGCTCGAGCGGGTGACGCCGACCGCCATTATCATCCACCGCCCCGGCACCGGTGGAAACCACGGCAAGCCGGTCACCCGACAGCGGATTGCACTCGACGACTCAGGAGAAGGATGATGCCTGCCGTCACCAGCCGTTCGCGCCGCCGGTTTGCCGGCCTGGTTCTTATGGTGGTTGCCATGGCAGCCAACGGGGCGGAGGGTCCACCGGTGCGGCTGGATATCCGCGACATGACGCTGCCCGAGGTCATGAACCAGGTCCGCGCCGTGACCGGCGAGGACGCTTCCATTCAGCACAACGGCGGCCAGCCGGACCGGACACTGCCGTCCGACCATGACGGGGCGGCCTTCCTCCCCACGGTCTTCCTGCCGGTGAAATATGCCACGGCGGCCGACCTGGCGGCCCTGATCCAGGCGCCCCGGGTGCGCGTGGACGGTCGCACCAATACGCTGATCGTGAGCGGCACGGAGGCCGATCGGCAACGTGCCCGGGCCCTGGTGAAACGGCTGGATGTCCCGGTACGCCAGGTCCTCATCGAGGCGCGAATCGTCATTGCCAGCGAGGATTTCAGCGACGAGATCGGCGTGCAGTTCAGTGCCTCGCGTCGCAACGAGGCCGGTGGCAGCGTGATCATCAGCGGCGGCACCCTCAACGAGGAGGGCCTGATGGTCGATCTGCCGGTGGGCAATGCCGCCGGCTCGGCAGGTCTGGCCATCGGCAAGGTCGGCAGCTATCTGCTGCAGCTCGAGCTCTCGGCCATGGAGAGCGAGAACCGCGGCGAGATCATCTCCAGCCCGCGGGTCGTCACTGCCAGTAACCAGCAGGCCGAAATCAAGCAGGGCGTGCAGATCCCCTTCGAGCAGGCCACCTCCAGCGGCGCCACCAGCATCGCCTTTCGCGACGCCGTGCTGGGCCTGACAGTGACACCGCAGATCACACCGGATGATCAGATCCAGCTGACGCTGGCGGTCAATCAGGACAGCCGCGGAGAGGAGACGCCGGAGGGGCCGGCCATCAACACCCAGTCCGTGCGCACCCATGTGCTGGTCGCCGACGGCGAGACCGTCGTACTGGGCGGGGTCTTCGAGCAGACCCGACGCAATGGCGTGCGCCGGGTTCCTCTGCTCTCCGATCTGCCGGTGGTAGGGGGGCTTTTCGAGCGCCGCATGCGAGTGGACGACCGCAGCGAGTTGCTGATCTTCGTGACACCCCGCATTCTCGAGACCCCGACGGCAACGACAAACACGGTAGAATCAAGCGGATGACAACCACTGACCGCGTCTTTCTCATTGGCCCGATGGGGGCCGGCAAGAGCACCATCGGCCGACGTCTTGCCGAGCGGCTCGGGCTTGCCTTCGTCGACCTCGACACCGCCATCGAGACGCGGACCGGCGTCGATATCCCGCGGATCTTCGACATCGAGGGAGAGGCCGGATTCCGGCGCCGGGAGGCGGAGCTGCTGGATGAACTCACCCTGGACCATGACATCGTGCTGGCCACCGGCGGGGGGGCGGTACTCGACGCCGCGAACCGTCAGCACCTGGCACAACGCGGTCTGGTGGTCTACCTGCGCGCCAACGTCGCGACCCAGCTGGCCCGGACACGCAACAGCCAACGCCCCCTCCTGCAGGGCGAGGATCCGGAGGGGCGACTGCGCGCCATTCTGCTGACCCGCGCCCCGCTCTATGAATCCCTTGCCGATCTCGCCATCGATACGGAAGATGGTATGCCCGATCGCATTGCCGAGCGGCTCGCCCACCGAATTCGCAAACCGGGATTACCCCATGAAGCATGATCGGCGTCTGGTCGAGGTCGCCCTCGGCAATCGCAGCTACCCCATCCACATCGGCCGCGGTTTGCTTCAGGACGACGCGTTGATGCGCGAGAGCGTACCGGCCCGGCAGGTGATGGTCATCAGCAACGAGACCGTGGCCCCGCTCTATCTCGCCCCCCTCAAGACGGCGCTGGGAGAGCGCCGCATCGCGGCCGCGGCGCTGCCGGATGGCGAACAGGAGAAGTGCCTGGAATCCATGCTGCCGGTCTTCGACGAAATGCTGGTCAACGGCTTCGGCCGTGATTGTCAGGTCGTCGCCCTGGGGGGTGGCGTGATCGGTGATCTGGCGGGCTTCGTGGCGGCCACCTACCAGCGCGGTGTCGATTTCGTGCAGGTCCCGACCACGCTCCTGGCGATGGTCGACTCCTCGGTGGGCGGCAAGACCGGCGTCAATCACCCACGGGGCAAGAACATGATCGGCGCGTTCCACCAGCCGCGGGCGGTCATTGCCGATCTTGCCGTCCTCGAGACGCTACCGGACCGGGAGCTGCGTGCGGGTATGGCGGAGGTCGTCAAGTATGCCCTGCTCGGTGACCGCGAATTCCTGCACTGGCTCGAGGCCCATGTCGATGCGGCCCTGGCGCGGGAACCGGACGCACTCGCCTTTATCGTCGAGCGCTGCTGCCGGAACAAGGCGGCCATCGTCGCCGCGGACGAGCGCGAGGCGGGTCAGCGGGCGCTACTCAACCTCGGCCATACCTTTGGCCATGCCATCGAGGCCGCCCGGGGATACGGCAGCTGGCTCCACGGCGAGGCCATTGCCGCCGGCATGTGCATGGCCGCCCGCATGTCCGCGTGCCAGGGCTGGATCACGCCCCAAGACCGGGATCGGGCCGTGGCCCTGATTGCCGGGGTCGGGCTGCCGACACAACCACCGACCGACCTGGATGCCGAGCGCTTCCGCGAGTTCATGGCGCGGGACAAGAAAAACCGTGAGGGCGAACTGCGGCTGGTACTCCTGCGCGGGCTGGGCGACGCCGTCGTGACAGCGGACTACGATGACGGGGCACTGACCGCAACGCTGGAGGGCAAGGCCGATGCCTGAGGTTCCGGTCGATCCGCCCGGCCTGGCGCACTACGCCTCCCGGCCCTCGGCCAGTCGTGGCCGAAAGCATGCCGACGACCGGCCCGATCTGCGCAACGCGTTTCAGCGGGACCGCGACCGCATCATCCATAGTTCCGCATTCCGGCGGCTCGAGTACAAGACGCAGGTTTTCGTCAACCACGAAGGCGACCTGTTCCGCACGCGCCTCACCCATAGCCTTGAGGTCGCGCAGATCGCCCGTACCATCGCCCGTGCGCTGGGTCTCAACGAGGATCTCACCGAGGCGATCGCCCTGGCCCACGACCTTGGCCACACGCCCTTCGGCCACGCGGGCCAGGAGGCCCTGAACGCCTGCATGTCCGGCTATGGCGGCTTCGAGCACAATCTCCAGTCGCTACGGGTGGTCGATGTCCTCGAGGGCCGTTATCCCGACTTCGATGGCCTCAACCTCACCTTCGAGACACGCGAAGGCCTGGTCAAGCGCTGCCCCCTGGAACAGGCGGAACGGCTCGGCGACATTGGCAGACGGTTTGTACAGGGGACCCAGCCCTCCCTGGAGGCCCAGCTCACCAATATCGCCGATGAGATCGCCTACAACAGCCACGACGTCGATGACGGCCTGCGGGCGGGTCTCCTCGAACTCGATGCCCTGCGCGAAGTCCAGTGGATCGACTCACTGTACAGGGATATCCAGGCCAGCCACCCCGGGCTGGATGGGCGCCGGCTTGTCTACCGCATCGTCCGCGAGCTGATCGCCGGTCAGGTCAACGATCTGCTCGCGGTCAGCCGCGACCGGATCCGCGAGGCCAGTCCGGACGGACCCGAGGCTGTGCGGGCCCTCGAGCGACCGCTCATTGCATTCAGTCCGCAGATGCAGCAGCGCCATCGAGAGCTCAAGGACTATCTGCTCGAGCACCTCTACCGCCACTATCGCGTTCATCGCATGACCACCAAGGCCGCCAGAGTGATCGCGTCGCTCTTCGAAATCTTCATGAGCGATGCCCGGCTGCTGCCGCCGCAATTCCGGCAGGCCGCGGAAGAACGCGCCCGGCGGGATGGCGAGCGCGGCCGCGCCCGGGCCGTCGCGGACTACATTGCCGGCATGACCGACCGGTTTGCCATCGACGAACACGAACGCCTGACGACACCGAAAACGCTCACCTGAAGTTGCCGGAAAAAGGCCCGCGCGCTATATTGTCTGGCCATTTGCCCAGTGAAACGGGAGCGGACAGTGGCCAGACGGTCCGGCCCCGGGATCCCCGCAGAACCGAGGAGAGCACGCCGCCCGCGAGGTGGCGCGCACTCGGCGCGGCCCGCTCCCCGCAAACAATGGAGAGGCAGTTCGCGTGAGGCAGCTACCCTTTAACGCCCCGACGCTTTACCGGCCAGAATTCGAGCGTGACAACTGCGGCTTCGGCCTCATTGCGCACATGGATGGCCAACCGAGTCACTGGCTGCTGGAAACGGCCATCTCGGCGCTCGCCCGTCTTACCCATCGCGGTGCCGTAGCCGCCGATGGCAAAAGCGGTGACGGTTGCGGACTGCTCATCAAACCGCCGGTGGCCTTCCTGCGGCAGGCCGCGGACGCCGAGGGCGTCGAGCTGGCCGAGCATTTTGCGGCCGGCTGCGTCTTTCTGTCCCGGGATGGAGACATCGCCGGTCACGCCCGGTCCGTGCTGGAGGAGGCACTGGCGCATTACGAAGTGCCGGCGGCCGGCTGGCGTGATGTTCCCGTGGACACCAGCGCCTGCGGCGAGCAGGCCATGGCCACGTTGCCCGCGATCGCCCAGGTCTTCGTCAATGCCCCGGCCGGCATGGACGAGCCGGAATTCGAGCGGCGGCTTTTCATGGCCCGGCGGCGGACTGAAAAGGCGCTGGACGGCCGTGACGAGGATTTCTACATCCCCAGCCTGTCGGGGCGCGTGCTCTCCTACAAGGGACTGGTGATGCCGGAGAACCTGCCGGTTTTCTACAAGGACCTGCAGGACCCGACCCTCGAGACGTCGCTAGCGGTCTTCCATCAGCGCTTCTCCACCAACACGCTGCCGCAGTGGCGGCTGGCGCAGCCGTTCCGGTATCTCGCCCACAACGGCGAGATCAATACCATCCAGGGCAACCGCAACTGGGCCCTGGCGCGGGCATACCGCTTCAACACGCCGCTGCTGCCCGACATCGAGGCCATCCAGCCGCTGGTCAACCTCACCGGATCCGACTCCTCCAGTCTGGACAACATGCTGGACGTTCTCATCACCGGCGGCATGGACATCTTCCGCGCGCTGCGGCTGCTGATCCCGCCGGCCTGGCAGAACGTCGAGACGATGGACGCCGACCTGCGGGCGTTCTACGAATTCCACTCCCAGCACATCGAGCCCTGGGACGGCCCGGCGGGCATCGTCCTCACCGACGGACGGCATGCCGCCTGCGCCCTTGATCGCAACGGCCTGCGGCCGGCGCGCTGGGTCATCACCAACGACCGGCATATCACGCTGGCCTCGGAGGTGGGTGTCTGGGACTACGACCCCGCCGACGTCGTCGAGAAGGGCCGGCTGCGCCCCGGCGAGATGCTGGCCGCCGACACCGAGACCGGCGAGCTCCTGTTGCCGCAGACCATCGACGAGCGACTCAAGAACCGGGCGCCCTACAAGCGCTGGCTGGCAGAGCATTCGCGGGATGTGCCGTCGCGCCTGAAGGCGGGCGCCACGCGCGAGCCGGTGGATCCGCACGCGCTGGACGTCTACCAGAAACAGTTTGGCGTGACCTTCGAGGAGCGCGACATCGTCACGCGGGCACTGGCCCAGGGCGGTCAGGAGGCCGTCGGCTCCATGGGCGACGACACACCGATGCCCGTGCTCTCCAGGCAGGTCCGTCCGCTCTACGACAACTTCCGCCAGCAATTCGCCCAGGTCACGAACCCGGCCATCGACCCGCTGCGCGAGCAGATCGTGATGTCGCTGGAGACGGTGTTCGGACCGGAGAAGAACCTGTTCGAGGAGGTCGAGGACCACGCCAGACGCCTGGTGCTGGATTCGCCCATCCTCTCCGATGGCAAGTTCCTCGGTCTGCTCGACGAGCACGACGAGGGGGACAAGGTCCATCGCATCAACCTGAGCTATCCGGCCGACGGCGATCTGCGAACGGCAGTAGAGGCCATCCGCGACGAGGCCGCCAGCGCCGTTCGCAACGGCGCCAGCCTGCTGGTGCTCTCCGACCGCGAGCTCACCCGCGAGCGGATTCCGGTGCATGCCCTGCTGGCCACCGGGGCCGTGCACCATCACCTGGTGCGCACCGGCCTGCGCTGCGACACCAATCTGGTGGTCGAGACCGGCACGGCCCGCAACAGCCACGAATGCGCCGTGCTGATCGGTTACGGCGCCACCGCGGTCTATCCCTATCTGGCCTACGACGTGGTTCAGGACCAGCTGCGTACCGGTGAAATCAAGGGCGCCGAGCTGGCGGATCTGCTGCGCAACTACCGAAAGGGTCTGAACAAGGGGCTCTACAAGATCCTCTCAAAGATGGGCATTTCCACGATCACCAGCTATCGCGGCGCCCAGCTGTTCGAGATTGTCGGCATGAGCGATGACGTGGTGGATCGGTGCTTTAACGGCACCACCTCCCGCATCCAGGGCGCGGATTTCACCGACCTCGAGGAAGACCAGCGGACGCTGCACGAGCGTGCCTGGCGCGGCAGCCAGCCGCTCACCCAGGGCGGTCTGCTCAAGTATGTCCACGGCGGCGAGTACCATGCCTACAACCCGGATGTGGTCGCCGCGCTCCAGGAAGCCGCCTACACCGGCGACTATGAGCGCTACAAGGTGTATGCCGAAACGGTCAACACCCGGCCGGTCGCAGCGCTCCGCGATCTGCTGTGTGTGCGCGAGACAGAATCCATTCCGCTGGAGGAGGTCGAGCCGCTGGAGAACATCCTCAAGCGCTTCGATTCCGCCGGCATGTCACTGGGCGCCCTGTCGCCGGAGGCGCACGAGGCCCTGTCGATCGCCATGAACCGGCTCGGTGGGCGCTCCAACTCCGGCGAAGGCGGCGAGGACGCGCACCGCTTCGGCAACGAGCGCATGTCCAAGATCAAGCAGGTGGCGTCGGGCCGGTTCGGTGTCACGCCGCATTATCTGCGCAACGCCGAGGTCCTGCAGATCAAGGTGGCGCAGGGTGCCAAGCCCGGCGAGGGCGGGCAACTGCCCGGCCACAAGGTCAACGAGATGATTGCCCGGCTGCGCTACTCCAAGCCCGGGGTTGCGTTGATTTCGCCACCGCCGCATCACGACATCTACTCCATCGAGGATCTGGCCCAGCTCATCTACGACCTCAAGCAGGTCAATCCCGAGGCGCTGGTCTCGGTGAAGCTGGTCGCCGAGCC
>CAJXND010000039.1 GCA_913056385.1 uncultured Ectothiorhodospiraceae bacterium | reverse complement strand
CGGGTGGTGGCCTTCCAGACCCGCAATCCCATGCACCGCGCCCATGTCGAGCTGACCTTCCTGGCCGCCCGTCAGGCCGAGGCCAACCTGCTCATCCACCCGGTGGTGGGCATGACCAAGCCGGGGGATGTCGATCACTACTCGCGGGTGCGCTGCTACGAACACGTGCTCAAGAAATACCCCGAGCAGACCACGGCGCTCTCGCTGCTGCCCCTTGCCATGCGCATGGGCGGGCCGCGGGAGGCGGTGTGGCATGCCATCATCCGCCGCAACTACGGCTGCACCCATCTCATCGTGGGTCGTGATCACGCCGGCCCGGGCAAGGACAGCCGCGGCGAGGAGATCTACGGCGCCTACGACGCCCAGGATCTGGTCACCCGGCATGCCGACGAACTGGGCATCGAAATGGTGCCCTTCCGCATGATGGTCTACGTCCAGGAGCGCGCCGGCTATGCGCCCATCGACGAGGTGGATGAGGCCGGCGAGACGGTGATGAACATCTCCGGGACCGAGTTCCGCCGGCGCATGCGTGAGGGCCTGGAGATCCCCGACTGGTTCGGCTACCCCGAGGTGGTCCAGGAACTGCGCAAGACCTATCCGCCCCGGGCACGCCAGGGCTTTACCCTGTTCTTCACGGGACTGTCCGGCTCCGGCAAGTCCACCATCGCCAATGCGGTGATGGTCAAGCTCATGGAGCGCGGCGGCCGGCCGGTGACGTTGCTCGACGGCGATGTGGTGCGCAAGCACCTGTCCAGCGAGCTGGGCTTTTCCAAGGAACACCGCGACCTCAACATCCGCCGCATCGGCTTCGTCGCCGCCGAGATCACCCGCAACGGCGGGGTGGCCATCTGCGCGCCCATCGCGCCCTACGCGGCCACACGCGGGGCGGTGCGGGAGATGGCCGAGGCGGCCAACGGCGGGTTCCTCGAGATCCACGTCGCCACACCGCTGGAGGAGTGCGAGCGTCGCGACCGCAAGGGGCTCTATGCCAAGGCCCGGGCGGGACTGATCAAGGGTTTCACCGGGATCGACGATCCCTACGAGACCCCCGAGGCGCCGGAACTGCGCATCGATACCACCGACTGCACGGTGGAAGAGGCCGCACAGAAGGTCCTGCTCAAGCTCGAGGGGCTGGGCTTCATCGATCTGCGCTAGCCGCTCATCGGGCCGGCATTTGGCATGGCGGCCGGAACGCGTAGAGTGCGAACAAGGAGCGTGGGCCGCAGCGGCCTGCGCGTAACCCGTCAACGGAGGCAGTCATGGCGCGAGGAGTCAACAAGGTCATTCTCATCGGCAATCTCGGGGCCGACCCCGAGGTGCGCTATTCCGCTGCCGGCAGCGCGATCACCAATGCCCGGCTGGCCACCACCGACCAGTGGAAGGACCGTCAGACCGGCGAGCAGCAGGAGCGCACGGAGTGGCATCGGCTGGTGTTCTTCGGCCGGCTGGCGGAGATCTCCGGCGAGTACCTGAAAAAGGGCTCCAAGGTCTTCGTCGAGGGCCGTCTGCAGACCCGCAAGTGGCAGGGCCAGGACGGCCAGGATCGCTATACCACCGAGGTGGTGGTCAATGACATGCAGATGCTCGATGGTGCCGGCGGCGGAGGCATGGGCGGCGGTGCCAGTTCCGGCGGCGGCATGAACCAGGCCGCACCCGCTTCCAGCGCCGAGCCGGCGCCGCAGACCGCGCCTGCGGACGACTTCGACGACGACATCCCGTTCTAGGCGCGCAGCGCCAGGGCGAGCCGCCGCAGCTCGCCGATCATCAGCGGCACCAGGCTGGCTGCGATCACCAGCAGCCAGCCGGCGCCGCCGATGGGGGCGGTGCCGAGGATCCGGTCCAGACCGGGCAGATACACCGCCGCCGCCAGCAGCACCCCACAGACCGCCAGTGACACCCAGATCCAGGGATTGCCGGCCACCGTGCCCCGCCAGGGGGCGGTTGCCGGCTCCCGCAGTGCGAACACGAACCAGAGTTTGCTGAAGCCCAGCGTCAGGAACGAGATGGTCACGGCGCTGGCCTGATCGAGCCCGAGGGCGGTGAGCGCCAGGTAGAGAACGCCGAGGATGGTGGCGGCGATGACCGCGCTCCAGGCCCCGATGGCGAGCCAGTGGCGGCGGGTGAGGATCGCCTCGCCGGCGGGTCGTGGCGGTTGCTTCATGATATTCGCCGGCGCCGCGCCCACGGCGAGCGCCAGTGCTGGAAAGACGTCGGTGAGCAGGTTGAGGTAGAGGATCTGCAACGGCAGCAGCGGCAGGGGCGCGCCGGCCAGGGTGGCCAGGGCGACGCTGGCCACCTCGGCGAAGTTGGTGCAGAGCATGAACATCAGCGAGCGGCGGATGTTGGCGAAGATCCCGCGGCCGTGCCGGATCGCGGTGACGATGCGCTCGAAGCGGTCGTCCTGGAGGATGATATCGCCCACCTCGCGGGCGGCATCGGTGCCGCGCTGGCCCATGGCGATGCCGATATCCGCTTTCTTGAGCGCGGGCGCGTCATTGACGCCATCGCCGGTCATGGCCACCACGTAGCCGGCATCCTGGAACGCGGTGACGAGGTCGAGCTTCTGGGCCGGTGTGACCCGGGCGAACACCTGCGAGTCGGTCGTCGCGGTTGCATCGGCCCCGGACCCGCCCTCGTCGCGGTCGCCCAGATCCTGGCCCTCGAGGACATGCAGGTCCTCGGCCCGGCCGATGCCCACCGCGGCGGCAATGGCCCGTGCCGTCGCGGCCTGATCGCCGGTGACCATGATCACCTGCACGCCGGCCCGCTGACAGGCCGCCACGGCATCGGCGACGCCCGGCCGCGGCGGATCCATCAAGCCGGCGAGGCCCACCGGCTGCAGGGCCTCGTAGAGCTGATCCGGATCATCCGGCACGGCATCAATGGTGCGTTCGGCCAGTAACAGCGGGCGCAGTCCGCCGCCGGCGAGTTCCTCCACCCGCGCCCGCCATTGATCGCGCCCGGCCTCGTCCAGATCACTCACCGCCAGTACCGCCTCGGGTGCGCCCTTCACCGCGACCCGCAGGCCGTCGTCGGATGTCTCGTGGCAGGTGGCCATCATCATGCGCTCGGCATCGAAGGGCTGTTCGTAGACCTCGGGCCAGTCGTCGATCAGTTGCCGGCGGTGCAGTCCGGCCTCACGTCCCGCCTCCAGCAGCGCGATCTCCATGGGGTCGCCATGATCCGCGCCGTCATCGCTGTCGGCGGCCAGTTCGGCGTTGCTGCAGAGGACGCCGACGGTGAGTGCCCGTTGCCTGGCCGCCGTCTCGTCCGCCACGTCCGGCGGCAGCGCGAGGGTCTCCAGATGCATGCGATTGGCGGTGAGCGTCCCGGTCTTGTCCGTGAGGATGATGCCGGTGGACCCCAGCGTCTCCACCGCGGCCAGGTGATTGATGAGGGCGTTGCGCCGGGCCATGAGCCACATGCCCCGGGCCAGGGCCAGGGTAGCGACGATGGGCAGGCCCTCGGGTACGGCCGCGACGCCCAGGGCGATGGCCGTCTCCACCATCACCACCATGTCGCGGCCGGCCAGCAGGCCCAGAGCGGCGAGCCCCGCGGCCAGGCCCAGCACCACCCAGGCCAGCCGATGACCGAGCTGATCGAGCCGGGCCTGCAGGGGCGTGGCGCTGGACCGGGCCGAGGCGGTGAGGTCGGCGATGGTGCCGAGCTCGGTGTCCATGCCGGTGGCCGTGACAATGGCGACTCCGGCGCCACGGGTCAGCGTCGTGCCCTTGTAGAGCATGCCGTGGCGCTCGGCGAGGGGGGTGTCCGCCGCCACCGGGTCGGCGGTCTTGATCACGGCCACCGATTCGCCGGTCAGCGCGGCCTGGTCGCATTGCAGACCCTCGGCCTCCACCACGCGGGCATCGGCGGGCACCAGATCGCCCTCGGCGAGCAGCAGTACATCGCCGGGCACCAGCTCCGTCGCCGCGATCTCTGCGCTGCGGCCGTCACGGCGCACCCGTACCTGGTCCGCCTGCAGCCCCTGCAATGCCGCCATGGAGCGGGCCGCCCGCCATTCCGAGAAAAAGCCGATGAGGGTATTGATGACCACCACGGCCATGACCGCGGCGGCCTCGACGTGATGGCCCAGCAGCAGCGCCAGCAGTCCGGCCACCGCCAGCACCAGGATGACGATGCTGCGAAACTGGCGCAGCAGGATGCGCAGGGGGTGGCGTTGCCGGCGGCGGGTCAGGCGGTTGGCCCCGTAGCGGCTGCGGCGACGCATGACGGTCTGGTTGTCGAGGCCCGTTGCCGGGTCTACCTCGAACTGCCTGGCCACGGTCTCGGGAGAGCGCTTGTGCCAGGCCTCGTCATTCATTCGTCGGATCGGTCCTTGTCGCCCAGGGTGCTCAGGGCCTCACCGACGCATTCCACGATATGACGCCGGTCGCTGCCATACCGACTTGGGTTGATTGGCTCACCGATCCGGATCCGGACCCGGCCACGCCTTGGCAGGATGTGGCCGACGGGCAGGACATCCCGCGTGCCCTCGATCCAGACCGGCACCACCGGGACGGGATGGGCGGCCAGCAGCAGGCCGATGCCCGGCCGCAGCGGCTGCAGTGACTCATCGGTGCCTCGCTGGCCCTCCGGGAACCAGACCAGCGAGTGGCCCCGCTCCAGGGTGGCCGCGGCCAGCGCGAGGCTGCGGCGCGGTGCTGCGCCGGGGTCGATGGGCAGGATCCGGGCGACGCGACTGAAGGCCCGCCGCCAGGCCGAGGAGAACAGCAGCCCGGTCCAGCCGGCCCAGAACAGCGGCTCCATGCGTTCGCGCGACAGCGTCGCGGTCAGCGCGATGGGGTCGTAGGCGCTGGTATGCCGCGGCGTGATCAGGAACGGCCCGCCCTCGGGCCATTCGCCGTCGATCTCGATGCGTGTGAACAGCCGGTTGAGCAGCCGGCAGAAACCAAGCGCCAGACGTGCGGCGCCATGGCGCAGCGGCCCGCGCGGGGCGAGGGCCCGCCGGTCGGCATCACTCAGCAGTGCTTCCGGCGACTGCAGCGCCTGGATCAGGGACCGGCCGGCGCGATCGTCATCACTCGTGGCCTGGTCGGCCTGGATGACCTCCTGGAGGAGATCGCGAACCGTCTCGACCCGGCCGATGGCCTCGTCGCCCAGTTCGACACCGGCCCGGTCGCGCAGGGCGATGCCCATGTCTACCCAACTCAGCGAGTCCAGCCCCAGGTCGCGGTTCAGGCGACTGTCGGGGGTGAGGCGATGATCCGCGAATCGCTCGGTCAGGTACTGCCAGGTGGCGGCGGCGGTGGCATCGGCGAGCAGTGCCTGATCCTCCGGGGCCATGTCCTCGGGGTCGATGGGGCGCTGTTCCACCTGCCGCCGGCCGGCCTGGAGGTCTTCGTAGAGCCGTGCCAGGTGGGGGCGCCGCAGCTTGCCGAGGCGGGTGCGTGGCAGCGGGTCGGCGCTGAACTGCACATCCCCCAGGGCATGGTGGCCGGGCAGTTCGCCCTGCGCCACATCCACCGCCGCCTCCGCCGCTTCCTGCGGATCGCCCTCGGTGTCCGGTTCGGGGACCACCACGGCGACCAGGCGTCCGTTGGCGTCCAGCACGCCGGCCTCGCGGATCGCTGTCCGGGCATTCAGCACCCGCTCGATGCGCTCCGGGTCGATGTTCTCGCCCCCCGGCAGCACGATGGTCGAGGACAGCCGGCCGGCGAGATGCAGGTAGCCGTCGTCGTCGATATGCCCGGCATCCCCGGTGCGGAACCAGCCCTCCGCATCGAATACCTCGTCGGGATCCACGGGGTTGTTCCAGTAGCCGGCGAAGACGTTCGGGCCGCGGGCCCGGACCTCGCCGTCGACGATGCGCAGCGAGACGCCCGGCAGGGCCCGTCCGGCGGTATCCAGGCGGGCCTCGCCGGGGGCATTGAGGGTCAGGATGGGCGAGGTCTCGGTGAGCCCGTATCCGGTGGCCACGGTCCAGCCCAGCGCCTCCAGCCGGCCCCCGATGGTCGGATCAAGGGCGGCGCCGCCGCTCACCGCGAGGCGCAGACGCGGGGCCAGTCGTCTCATGACCGGCCGGAACAGCCAGCGCCCGGGCTGGTGCCCGAGTCGCCTCTGAACGCCGTTGCAGACGCCCACGATGCCATGCAGAAGCCGCCGGCGCCCCGGCTTGCCGCCGGTCAGGCGACCCTCCAGGCGGCTCCACAGGGCCTCGTAGAGCCGTGGCACGCCGAGCAGGATGGTGGCCTCGCCCTCGCTCAGGGCGTCAGCGATGCGCGGGCCCACCAGCGAGCGGGGCATGATGAGCGTCGCCCCCACCGTGAGCACCGTGAGCAGGCCGATGCTGAACGGATAGACGTGATGCAGGGGCAGGGGCAGCAGGACACGGTCATCGGCGCCGGCGATCCGCTCCTCGAGCAATCCCTGGACATTGCTCGCCAGGTTGGCGTGGGTGAGGGGCACCCCCTTGGGCGGGCCGGTGGTGCCGGAGGTGTAGAACACGGCCGCCACGTCTTCCGGGGCAGCGGCGCTGTCAGTGTCGACGGACCCATCCGGCGTTGGCAGCGTCAACTCGTCGAGCTCGATGATCCGAGCCGGCGTGTCCGCCGGCAAGGCCTCGCGCAGTGCCCCGGTGGTGTAGATGCGCGCCGGGTCGGCATCCGCGACCACATGGGCGAGGTCGGCGGAACCCATCTGGGCATCCACCGGCACCAGGATGCTGGCATTGATCAGGGTGGCGAGGGCGATCACTACCCACTCGATGCTGTTGGGCGCCTGGATCATGATCCGGTCGCCACGGCCCAGGCCGGCGTCCCGGAGCGCCGCGGCGAGCTGCCCGGCGGTATCCAGCAGCTCGCCGCGGGTCATCCGCCGCGGCCCATGGGCGGTGAAGGCGAGCAGCGCGGTCTGATCCCGACTCGATCGGGCGGCCTGGATCAGGGCCGGTACGCTCGTCGTCTGCATGTCAGCGCAGTCCCCGGTAGACCGGGTGGTCGGCCAGTGCCAGCATCTCGGTATCCCCGCGGCTGTCTCCGTAGGCATGAATCGGGTGGTAATCGCCCGGATCCAGGACGTCTCTGAGACGTCGGACCTTCTCCGGGCCACGGCAGTTCGTGCCCGCCAGGTTGCCGGTGATGCGGCCCTCCCGACGCTCCAGCTCGGTGGCGATCAGCTCGATGCCCATCGACTCGGTCCAGGGGCGGATCCATTCGCTGACCGAGGCGGAGACGACGATGACCCGGTGGCCGGATTCGCGGTGCCAGTCCAGCCGCTCGCGGGCCAGCGGGCGCAGCAGCTCGTGCAGGTGATTGAGGGCGTACTGCCGGCCCATGGCCTCGAAGTCCGCCTCCCTGAGGCCGCCGAAGAAGTGCCGCAGGACATGGACCTTGGCGGTATCGCGGTGGATGATGCCCGCCGGCACGCCCAGCAGCCAGGGTGACAGCCGTACCCCCGCCGCCAGGCAGCGCCCGAGGCCGAACTCATGGAAAAGCAGATCACTCAGCGTATCGCGCCGGGTGAGCGTGCCATCGAGATCAAAGAGCGCCAGCGGGCGGGTGGTGGTCATGAAAAATACCCAGAAGAGTGAACCCTGCATTCTGCCCCCAGTCCCGCGGGGATGCACGTCGGTGCCGGATCGCGACTGGTCAGCACCGCGTCGCGATTTGGTAGAGTTCCGGTTCGCGAACAACAGAGACAACGGGACAAGGAGCTGACCCTCATGGCCACACCCCATATCAGTGCCGAGCCAGGCGATTTTGCCGAGACCGTCCTCATGCCGGGCGACCCGCTGCGCGCCAGGGTCATCGCCGAGACCTACCTCGACGATGTGCGCGAGGTCACCAGCACCCGCAACATGCTCGGCTTCACCGGCCGCTACGGCGATACGCCGGTCTCGGTCATGGGCTCTGGCATGGGCATCCCTTCCATGTCCATCTATGCCTTCGAGCTGTTCAACGAATACCGGGTGGAGAAGATCATCCGCGTCGGCACCTGCGGCGGCGTGAGCCCCGATGTGGCGGTGCGCGACATTATCATCGGCATGGGTGCGTCCACCGACTCCAGCGTCAACCGGACCCGCTTCGGCGGCTGCGATTTCGCCGCCATCGCCGACTACGGCCTGCTCGAGGCCACCGTCGGGGCCGCCCGCTCGGCGGGCATCGCGCCACGCATCGGCAATGTCTTCTCCTCCGAGCTCTTCTACAACCCCACCCAGGGATTCTTCGAGATGATGAAATCCCACGGCATACTGGCCGTGGAGATGGAAGCGGCCGGTCTGTACGGCGCCGCGGCCGAGGCCGGCAAGCGGGCGGTGAGCGTGCTCACGGTGAGCGATCATGTGGTCACCGGGGCGTCCACCAGCGCCGAAGAGCGTCAGAACAGCTTCCAGGACATGATGAAGGTGGCCCTGGAGGCCGCCGTCAACGCCGACTGACGCCGCCGGGGGAACGACAATGCGTATCGCTATTTTCGGCACGGGTTACGTCGGTCTGGTGACCGGAGCCTGCTTTGCAGAGGTGGGTAACGACGTGATCTGCGTCGACGTGGATGCGGACAAGATCGCCGGGCTGAACCGCGGCGAGATCCCCATCTACGAGCCGGGCCTGGAGGCGATGGTGGTGCGCAACCGCGAGGCTGGCCGGCTGCGCTTCACCACCGATGCCGACACCGCCGTGCATCACGGCCAGTTCCAGTTCATCGCCGTGGGGACGCCGCCCGACGAGGACGGCTCCGCCGACCTGCGCCATGTGCTGGCGGTGGCCGACACCATCGCCACCTGGATGGAGGACGACAAGGTGATCGTCGACAAGTCCACGGTGCCGGTGGGTACCGCCGACCGGGTCCGGGAGACGGTGGAACGGCGGTTGGCCGAGCGCGGTGTGGCGGTGCCCTACACGGTGGTCTCCAACCCGGAGTTCCTCAAGGAGGGCGCCGCGGTGGAGGACTTCATGAAGCCCGAGCGCGTCATCGTGGGCTGCGATGACGAGGTGGCCCAAGAGAAGCTGCATGCCCTCTACGCCCCCTTCAACCGCAACCACGACCGGCTCATCAGCATGGATGTACGTTCGGCGGAGCTCACCAAGTACGCCGCCAATGCCATGCTCGCCACCAAGATCAGCTTCATGAACGAGCTGGCCAACATTGCCGACCGCGTGGGGGCGGACATTGAGCGGGTGCGTATCGGCATCGGCTCCGATCCGCGGATCGGCTATCACTTCATCTACCCCGGGGCCGGTTACGGGGGGTCGTGCTTTCCCAAGGACGTGCAGGCCCTGGCCCGCACGGCCCACGACGTGGACTATGTCCCGCAGTTGCTGCAGGCCGTCGAGGAGGTCAACGACCGCCAGAAGCACTACGTGTTCAACCGCATCCGCACGCACTATGCGGGTGCGCTCAGCGGCAAGCGCTTCGCGCTCTGGGGGCTGTCGTTCAAGCCCAATACCGATGACATGCGCGAGGCGGCCAGTCGGCGGCTGATGGAATCCCTCTGGGAGGCGGGTGCGGCGGTGCAGGCCTTCGACCCCAAGGCCATGCCGGAGACGCGGCGCCTCTACGGCGACCGCCCGGCGCTCACCCTCTGCGACAGCCCGGAGGCGGCCCTGGAGAATGCTGATGCCCTGGTCATCATGACCGAGTGGAATCTGTTCCGCAGCCCGGACTTCGAGTTCATCCGCGATCGCCTGACGGACCCGGTCATCTTTGACGGACGGAATCTCTACGACCCGGCCATCCTGGCCGGGCTCGGCTTCCACTACCATGCCATCGGCCGGCCACCGGTGGCGCCGGGCGACGGAGGGCCCGTGTCATGAGCAGCAGTGAGGCAGGCATGCCGGTGCATCCGGTCATTCTCTCCGGGGGTGTGGGGTCGAGGCTCTGGCCGCTCTCCCGCGAGCGCTATCCCAAGCAGTTCCTGGACGTCGCCGCCGGCGGCAGCACCCTGGTCCAGCAGACGCTCGCGCGGCTTGACGGCGTCGCCGGTCTGGAGTCGCCCATGGTGGTCTGCAACCAGGAGCATCGATTCCTGGTGGCTGAACAGCTCCGCGACAACCCGCTGGGCGCGGCGCGCATCCTGCTCGAGCCGGTGGGCCGCAACACCGCCCCGGCGGTGGCGGCGGCCGCGCTGCAGGCACGGCGCGAGTCCAAAGACCCCATTCTGGCCGTGTTCCCTGCCGATCACCTGGTCGCCGAGCCGGCGCAGCTGCGTGCGGCCATCACCGATGCCGTCTCGGCGGCCGAGGCCGGCTGGCTGGTGACCTTCGGCATCGTCCCCACCCGTGCGGAGACCGGATACGGCTACATCGAGGCGGGCGAGGCGGTCGCAGGCGGCCCGGCCCGGACGGTCCGCCGCTTTGTCGAGAAACCGGACGCCGCCACCGCCCGCGAGTATGTCGCGAGCGACGGTTTCTACTGGAACTCGGGCATGTTCGTCATGCGGGCCTCGCGCTATCTCGAGGAACTCGGACGTCATGCACCGGCGATCGTCGAGGCCTGCGAGGCGGCCCTGGAAGACGCGGAGCAGGATCTCGACTTCATCCGCCTCGCCGAGGCGGCCTTCGCGCGGTGTCCGGCGGACTCCATCGACTATGCGGTCATGGAGCACACCGACGCCGCGGTGACCCTGCCGCTGGATGCCGGCTGGAGTGATCTGGGGTCGTGGGCGACGCTCATGGAGGCCGGCGACCGGGATGCCGAGGGCAATGTCCTGCTCGGCGATGTCATCTCGGAGTCCAGCCGCAACAACTATGTGCGTGCCGAGAGTCGGCTGGTGGCCACGGTCGGCCTCGAGGACCACGTGGTGGTGGAGACCGCCGACTCGGTGCTGGTCGCCCCGCGTGACCAGGTCCATGAGGTCAAGCGCATCGTCCAGCGGTTGCAGGCGGGCGGGCGCAGCGAGGCGGTGGAGCATCGCCAGGTGCACCGGCCCTGGGGGAGCTACGAGGGACTGGTCCGGGCCGAGCGGTTCCAGGTCAAGCGCATCGTGGTCAATCCGGGCTGCCGGCTGTCGCTGCAGATGCACCACCACCGCGCCGAGCACTGGGTGGTGGTCCGCGGGACGGCCCGGGTGACCTGCGGCGAGGAGGAGTTCCTCCTCGGCGAGGATCAGTCCACCTATATTCCGCTGGGCACCGTCCACCGTCTGGACAACCCCGGGATGATCCCGCTGGAGCTGGTGGAGGTGCAGTCCGGCAGCTATCTGGGCGAGGACGACATCACCCGTCTGGAGGATGTCTATGGCCGCTGATCGGTGGATTGTCCGCCTGCGGCGGCCCTAGTATTCTGCTCGACATGACGCAGAAGGTTTACGTGCGCACCCACGGCTGCCAGATGAACGAGTACGACTCGATCAAGATGGTGGACGTGCTGGCTGCCGAGGGCGATTACGAACGGGTGAAGACGCCGGAAGAGGCGGATGTCATCCTGCTCAACACCTGCTCGATCCGCGAGAAGGCCCAGGAGAAGGTGTTCTCCGAGCTGGGCCGCTGGCGGGCACTGAAGGAGACCCATCCGGATCTGCTGATCGGCGTGGGTGGCTGCGTGGCCAGCCAGGAAGGGGCGGCCATCGTCGAGCGGGCGCCGTTCGTGGACATGGTCTTCGGCCCGCAGACCCTGCATCGCCTGCCGGACATGGTCGGCCGGGCCCGCGAGTCCGGCCGGGCGGTGGTGGACGTCACCTTCCCCGAGATCGAGAAATTCGACCGCCTGCCCGAGCCCCGTGCGGAGGGGCCGACGGCGTTCGTCTCCATCATGGAGGGCTGCAGCAAGTACTGCAGCTTCTGCGTGGTGCCCTACACCCGTGGTGAGGAGATCAGTCGGCCCTTCGAGGACGTCCTCGCCGAATGCGCCGAGCTCGCCGAGCAGGGGGTCCGGGAGGTCACCCTGCTGGGGCAGAACGTCAACGGCTATGCCGCCGAGGGGCCGTCGGGGGAGGCCGCCGATCTGGCCCTGCTGATCCACTACATCGCGGCCATCGACGGCATCGACCGGATCCGCTTCACGACCTCGCATCCGCTGGACTTCAACCAGGCGCTGGTGGATGCCTATGCGGAGGTGCCGGAGCTGGTCAATCACCTGCACCTGCCGGTGCAGAGCGGCTCGGACAACATCCTCGCGCTGATGAAGCGCAACCATACGCGGGCGCACTTCCTCGAGCTGGTGGCGCGGCTCAAGGCGGCCCGTCCGGACATCACCCTGTCGTCGGATTTCATCGTCGGATTCCCCGGCGAGATGGATCGCGACTTCGAGGACACCATGGACCTGGTCGAGCAGGTCGGTTTCGACCAGTCGTTCAGTTTCATCTTCTCGCGCCGGCCGGGCACCCCGGCCGCCCAGCTCCCCGATGCCACCAGCCGCGAGGCCAAGAAGGCGCGGCTGCAGCGCCTCCAGGCCCTGCTCGATCGCAATGCCCGGGCCATCAGCGGGGCCATGGTCGGGCAGGTCGAATCGGTGCTGGTGGATGGTGTCTCGCGCCGGGACGACAGCGAGATCAAGGGGCGGACCGCCAACAACCGCGTGGTCAATTTCCCGGGCAACCGCCGCCTCATCGGCCGGTTCGTCAGGGTACGCATCACCGAGGCCCTGGCGAATTCCCTGCGCGGCGAGCTCGTTGATATCGACACCGAGCGTGAGCCCGGGCTCATGCGGCTGGAGTCCGCTTGACCGCCCAGCAACCCGAAGCCGTGGACTTCACCCTGGCACCGGCCGACAACGAGCGGCTGGCCAATCTCTGCGGCCAGTTCGACGAGAACCTGCGGCAGGTGGAGCGCCGGCTGGGCGTGGAAATCGAGAATCGCGGCCACCGCTTCCGCATCATCGGCGATGACGAGGCGGCCAGCGTGGCCACCGACGTGATCCGTGCCCTCTACGACCACACCGCCCGGGAGCTGATCGGCGCCGAGAATGTTCACCTCCAGCTGCGCACCGCGGAGGCCGATGCAGCGGGCGCCGCCCAGCCATCGCCGGAGGGCGTGAGCATCCGCACCCGCAAGGGGGTCATCCGGGGGCGCGGCCCCAACCAGCGGGCCTATCTGGAGGCCATCCAGCGGCATGATCTGAATTTCGGCATCGGCCCGGCGGGTACCGGCAAGACCTATCTCGCCGTGGCCTGCGCGGTCGAGGCCCTTCAGCAGGATCTGGTCCAGCGCCTGGTGCTGGTGCGCCCGGCGGTGGAGGCGGGGGAGCGGCTGGGTTTCCTGCCCGGTGACCTGGCCCAGAAGGTCGATCCCTACCTGCGGCCCCTCTACGACGCGCTGTTCGAGATGCTGGGGTTCGAGCGCGTCAACAAGCTCATCGAGCGCAATGTCATTGAGGTGGCGCCGCTTGCCTATATGCGTGGCCGGACCCTCAACGGCGCGTTCATCATCCTCGATGAGGCACAGAACACCACCGTCGAGCAGATGAAGATGTTCCTCACCCGGCTCGGCTTCGGCTCCACGGCGGTGGTCACCGGCGATGTCACGCAGATCGACCTTCCGCCGGGCAAGACCTCGGGGCTGCGGGATGCCGTGGATGTCCTCCACGAGGTGGACGGCGTCAGCTTCACTTTCTTCAACGCCCACGACGTCGTGCGCCATGACCTGGTCCAGCGCATTGTCCGCGCCTACGACCGGCGCGAAGACGATATCGCCGGCGACTGATCCCGACATGCCCGATTTCGATCTGCAGTGCGCGACCGCCGCGCCGGTGCCCGACGCCGCGGACTTCCGCCGCTGGGTGGCGGCGGCCACCGCCGGCCGGCGCGAGGACTGGGAGCTTGCCATCCGGCTGGTCGACGAGGACGAAAGCCGCCTGCTCAACCGCGATTACCGGGACCGGGACCGTCCCACCAATGTGCTCTCCTTTCCGGCGGAGCTGCCGGCCGGCGTGACCCTGCCGCTGCTGGGCGACCTGGTGATCTGCGCCCCGGTGGTGATCCGCGAGGCCGCCGAGCAGGGCAAGACAGAGACCGCGCACTGGGCCCATTTGACGATTCACGGTGTCTTGCACTTGCTTGGCTTTGATCATATGACTAGCGTGGAGGCGGCGTGCATGGAGGGCGAGGAGCGCGCCATCATGGCGGGGCTCGGCTGGTCCGACCCCTATGCATGAGCCCCGGGGCGTGCCGCGACTCGATCGGTTAGGGCGCTGCTCACCAGCGCGCTAACCCATCGGCCGACAGGTCGCCAACCGAGGCACACGAAGAGAAGCATGAACGACGACCAATCCGGGAGTACCGACGCCAGCCAGGGCAACTGGCTGGAGCGTATCGGCCGGGCGCTGGGCGGACAGGAGCCACGCGATCGCGAGGGCCTGATCCAGATCCTGCGGGGGGCCCACAAGCGCAGTATTCTTGATGCCGACGCCCTGTCCATGTGTGAGGGTGTCCTGCATGTGGCGGAGCTGCAGGTGCGCGACGTCATGATCCCGCGCTCCAAGGTCTCGCTGCTGCGTCGCTCGGAATCGGTCTGGGATCTGTTGCCGACCATCATCGAGAGCGGTCATTCCCGCTTTCCCGTCACCGGTGACAGCCGGGACGATGTCATCGGCATTCTCATCGCCAAGGATCTGCTGCCCTACCTCGACCCGCAGCACCAGCGCGAATTCCACCTGCGCGAGCTCCTGCGCCCGGCGCTGTTCATCCCCGAGAGCAAACGCCTGGATGCCCTGCTCAAGCTCTTCCAGGAGAGCCGCAACCACCTGGCCATCGTGGTGGATGAGTACGGCGGCCTGGCGGGTATCGTCACCATCGAGGACGTCATCGAGCAGATCGTCGGCGAGATCGACGATGAGCACGACCTCGACGAGACCTCGTGGATCCTCAACCGCACCGAGGATGGCCGCACCGTGGTCAAGGCGCTGACCCCCATCGATACCTTCAACGAGCACTTCGGCACCCGCTTCAGCGACGAGGAGTTCGACACCATCGGAGGGCTCGTCGCCAACGGCTTCGGTCACGTCCCGCGCCGTGGCGAGCACCTGCTGCTCGACGACCTGCGTTTCGACGTGGTGCGCGCCGACAGTCGCCGGGTGCATCTGCTCATGGTCACGCCCCAGCCCGGCGCCGGGACGTCGGTGGACGGTGATGACGACGTCTGAGCCTGCATGAGGCGACTGATCGGACCGGCGCTGGCGCTGGCCGGCGGTCTGCTGATGGCCCTCGGGCTGGCGCCGTTCTCCCTGGCCTGGGCGCCGGTGCTGGGTCTCGGTATTGTCTTTGTGCGGGTGGCCCGGATGCGGCGTACCCGCGCGGTGCTCGCCCATGGTTATTGCTTTGGTCTCGGGTATGCGGGGCTGGGTGTCTACTGGATCTATCACAGCATCGCCGACTACGGCGGCGGGCCGCTGGCGGCGGTCCTGGCCACCAGCGCCCTGGTGGCCCTTTTCGCGCTGATTCCCATGAGCGCCCTGCTCATCGGCTGGTGGGCGGGTGCTGGTCAGGCCGGCCGCCGCGTCCTGCTGGCGCTGCCCCTGGCCTGGCTGCTGGTGGAGTGGGTGCGGAGCTGGCTTTTCACCGGGGCGACCTGGCTCAGCGTGGGCTACAGCCAGATCGATACGCCGCTGGCGCATTTCGCCCCGCTCTTCGGCGTCTACGGGCCGGGGCTGGGGGTGGCCCTGCTGGCCGGCACGCTGGCCTGGTGGCTGCTGCGGCCGCGCTCGGCAAGGGTCGCCCTGCCCGTGGCGGCGACCGTCGGCCTCACCCTGGGGGGTGTCGCGCTGGAGCGGGACTGGACGCGGCCCATGGATGGACCCGTGACGGTGGCGATGCTCCAGGGCAACATCGCCCAGGATCGCAAGTGGGACCCCGACGAACGGGGTGCCATCCTGGCGGAATACCTGCGCATGAGCCGGGCCGAGTTCGGTCAGGACCTCATTGTCTGGCCCGAGACCGCCCTGCCGGTGTTCTACCACCAGGCCCGCGAGTGGATCGACCGGCTGGCGGCGCAGGCCGCCGCGGCCGGCAGCAGCATTGTCCTCGGCGCGCCGGTGGCCGCGGAGGGCGGCCTCTATAACGCCGTCGCCGTCCCCGGCGAGGCGCCGCAGTTCTACTACAAGCGCCACCTGGTGCCATTTGGTGAATACGTGCCGTTCCGGGATGTGGCCGGCGGTGTGCTGGATTTCGTGGGCACCCCGCTGGGCGACTTCAATGCCGGCACTCGGGCCGATCCGCTGCAGGCGGCGGGCCATGCCCTGGGCGTGAGCATCTGCTACGAGGTGACCTTTGGTGACGAGGTGGCGGATGCGCTTCCGGCGGCGGAGATTCTGCTCAACGTCAGCAATGATGCCTGGTTCGGGGCCTCCACGGCGCCCTGGCAGCATCTGCAGATGGCGCGCATGCGGGCGCTCGAGACCGGACGGCCGATGATCCGGGCGACCAACACGGGGATCTCCGCGCTGATTGATCCGAAGGGGCGGATCGCGGTGGAGGGACCGCTTTTCGAGCGTGCGGTGGTGCGCGGCACGGTCCGGCCCCATGTCGGCGTGACGCCCTATGGGCGCTGGCGTGACTGGCCGATGGCGGTGTTCGCGCTGGGTGGCACAGTCCTGTTGGGGGCGACGCGCTGGCGGCGGGCATGACGGCATCGCCTGTGATGACCTTCCGCGGTTAGACTGGCGTCAGACACCGATCAGGAGTATTCCCATGAGCGAGAGTGGCGATCAGCACGATCAGCACGACCAGCGCGAGCATGAAGTCCACGGCTACGAGCGCATGCTGGAGCGCCTGCGCGAGCGGCTCGAGGAGACCGGCGAGGCGGTGGAGCACGGCGTCGGCGAGGCCCTGGATGCCGTGCGCGAGCGCAGCGTCGCACTCGGTGAGCTCACCCGCGAGGAGGCCGACCGGGTCGCCGCCTGGCTGCAGCGCGATCTGGAGGATGCCGCCGAGTACGTGGAGAAGGCCCGCGGCACCTATTCCGACTGGCTGCACATGGACCTCCAGCTGGTGGAGAACTGGCTCTGGGACCGCTTCTCGTCGGTGGCCGATCAGACGCGGCTGCAGTGGCAGGCCCTCAACCGCGAGCTGCAGGCCGCGGCGCGCTATCACACCGGTGAGATCACCGGACCGGGGACGCTGGTCTGCCGGGATTGCGGCGAGGTCCTGCATTTCAAGCGCGCCGGCCATATCCCGCCGTGCCCCAAGTGCCACGGCAGCCGATTCGAGCGGGCGGTCCGCCGGCGGAGCGACTGATCGAAGGTGCAATCGCGCCCGGCGCCGGGGTATCCTCTCGCGCCATGGAAAAGCATTACGA
>CAJXND010000038.1 GCA_913056385.1 uncultured Ectothiorhodospiraceae bacterium | reverse complement strand
CGCCGGCAGGGGCCCAGAGCGCCGGGTCGAGGGCGTCGACGAAAAGCCGATCCTCGTGGCCCGGTTGATCATGGGTCAGGGCATAGCGGCGCTGGGCCATGGGTGACGGGGTCTCCAGAGCAGGGTCGGATAGCGCATACTAACCGCCGCCGGGCTTGGCACCCAATGCCGATTCCGGCTGACGGACAGGGTCATGACAGGAGATCGGATGGATAAGACGGACGATTTTCGCGGCGTTGCCGACGACTGGCAGGCCGCGCTGGATGGGCTGGCCCGCGATCATGGGGTCGACTCGCTGCTCATCATGCGCTCGACGCCCACGCACATGGTGACCGCCGCGAGCGCCGGGCCGCGGCAGGATACCTATCACCCCGGCGATGCCGGACCCAAGGGCGTCAACCCGGGCTGTCACAAGCTCTACTGCGAGCAGGTGGTCAATGAAGACCGCCCGCTGGAGGTCGCCGATGCCCGCACCGATCCCGAGTGGGCGGGTAACGAGGATCTGGTGCGTTTCGGCCTCGGCACCTACCTGGGCTATCCACTGCATGATGGTGCCGGGCAGGTGCTCGGCACGCTCTGCGCCCTGCATGGCGAGCCGTTCGACTTTGATGCCGGTGCACCGTCACTGCGCCGCGCCCTCTCGGAGCTCGCCGAGCGCATCGACACGAGCCTCGCCGCCCGCGCGGGCTAGTCGAGCCATGCCCGGACCGCTGCCCAGCAAGACCTGCCCGGTCTGTGGCCGTGCCTTCCAGTGGCGGCGCAAGTGGGCGAAGGACTGGGAGAACGTGCGCTACTGCTCGGAGCGCTGCCGGCGCAACCGCCGTCTGGCCGAGGCGGAGGGCGAGGCGGAGATGCCCCGGGCCGTGCCCAGTGGCCGGAAACGGCGGCGATGAGTCCGCAGCTCGTCTGGTTCAAGCGCGACCTGCGCGTGGCTGATCATGCACCGCTCGCCCGGGCCATGGCGGCGGGACCGGTGCTGCCGGTCTACTTCATCGAGCCGGGTTACTGGTCGCAGCCCGATACGGCCACACGGCACTGGGCATTCATTCGCGAGAGCCTGATGGAACTGGCCGCGGCGCTGGCCGATCGCGGCCTGCGGCTGTGGGTGTTCGAGGCGGATCTGCCGGATGCCCTCGAGTGGCTGCACGGCGAGGTCGGTTTCGCGGCCATTCACGCCCATGAAGAGACCGGTAATGGCTGGACCTATGCCCGGGACCGGGTCGTCGGCGCCTGGTGCCGACAGGCCGGCGTGGCCTTCGAGCAAACCCCGCAGTTCGGTGTGGTCCGACGGCTGGCCAGTCGCGATGCATGGGCCGGACACTGGGAGCGGCGCATGAAAGCGCCTGTGGTGACGCTCCCCGGGCAGGCCATGGCGGCCGATCCCGGTGCGACGGTCCGGGCCGCGGCGGTTGATGTGCAGGCGCTGCCCAACGAGTACGGCGTCGGTCGCACGGCATGCCCTGGCCGGCAGACCGGCGGGCGCGCTGCCGGCGAGGACCTGCTCGCGAGTTTCCTCACCGAGCGGGGCGAGACCTATCGCCAGGGCATGGCGAGTCCCGTGTCGGCCTGGCAGGTCTGCTCAAGGCTCTCGCCGCATATCGCCTATGGCACGCTCTCGCTGCGTGAAATCGTTCAGACCCATCGCCGCCGCTGGACCGAGGCCCGTGCCGAGGCGCCGCGCTCGCGCTGGGCGCAGTCGCTGAAGTCCTTCGAGTCGCGGTTGCACTGGCACTGCCACTTCATCCAGAAGCTCGAGGACGAGCCCGCCATCGAGCATCGCAACATGCATCGCGGCTATGACGGGCTGCGCGACGAGACGAGCACCGACCCGGCGCGTCTTGCCGCCTGGATCGAGGGGCGTACCGGCCTGCCCTTCGTGGATGCCTGCATGCGCCAGCTCCGCGCCGAGGGCTGGATCAACTTCCGCATGCGCGCAATGCTGGTGGCCATCTCGAGCTATCACCTGTGGATGCACTGGCGCGACCCGGCGCTGCAGCTCGCGCGGCTTTTTACCGACTATGAGCCGGGCATTCATTACTGCCAGTTCCAGATGCAGTCGGGTACCACCGGCATCAACACCCTGCGCATCTACAACCCGGTCAAGCAGTCTCGCGATCAGGATCCGGACGGTGCCTACATTCGCCGTTGGATCCCGGCGCTTGCCGATGTCCCGGCGGACTGGATACACGAGCCCTGGCGCCTGCCTGCCAGCCTCCAGCAGCGCTACGGCGTCAGACTCGACCAGGATTATCCGTTGCCGGTGGTGGATCACGAGCAGGCGGTAAGAGAGGCACGGGCGCGAATCAAGGCGCATCGTGCGAGTCGTGACCTGCGGCGCGAATCCGAGCGGGTGCGGCGCAAGCATGCCAGTCGTAGTCCCAGCCCGGAACGGCCCCGGCGAAAAGGCCGCGCCGCGCCCGGTCAGGGCGAGCTGGATCTCTAGACAAAAGAAAACCGTCCGCCGGTTAGCGACGCCGGCGGACGGTTTGGGTCGGGGGACAGCGGTCGTGCGGAATCAGAACTCGTAGATCAGCCCCGCCACGCCGAGCTTGTCGGTGTCATCCACCTCGACATCACCGTTGGTGAGCTTGCGATCCAGATCGCCATACTCGGCAAAGATCAGAATATCGTCGGCAATCTCGTAGTTGATGCCGGCCGCCACCTGGGTGCTGTTGCTGCCACCCGTGGGCTTGTAGTTCTGTGCCGCGCCGTAGAGGTCACCGGCGCCGTAGTCGTAGACCACGGCGATGGCGGTGAAGTCCTTGTCATTACCCGCCTGGTCGTTTTCCTGGGCAAAGCGGGCACTGGCCTCGAGGCGATCGGTGAGCTGCGCCGTGGCGGCGACACCCACGACATGGTCCTGCGACTTGAAGTTGTCGCTCGTGCCAGCGTTCTCCGATCCGCGGCTATCAAAGGCGGCGGCCAGCGCGAACGGGCCGAAGTCGTACTCGGCAGCGGCGATCAGGCTGACCTTGGCGCTCTGGTTGTCACGGTTCTTGTGGCGGCCCTGGAGGCGGAACGAGAAACCATCCATGTCCGGGCTGTAATAGGTGATCATGCTGTCTTCGTTGGTCAGGCTTGCACCCTCGAGGCTTGCATTCTCGAACGGATCCACGGCGTCGGAGATCAGGTCCTCGAAGACGTTGTCGCTGGCGCCAACCGCGAATTCGCCGAACTCGCCAACGAAACCGAGCACGCTGCCGTCACGCTTGACGTCGTCGCTGTTGCCGAGCGTGTTGTACTCGAACTCCGCTTCGGCGTAGGCGGTGATGCCGTTGCCGAGGTCGCGCTCGCCACCGATAACCACCTTGGAGCCGTCGTCGACGAACTTGGTGTCGTCATTGCCGTTGGCGCGCTTCTCGTAGAGGTAGTTGAGGACCACCTCGCCGCCCAGGATGAGCGTCGTGTCCTCGGTGACTTCGAATTCGGCGGCCTGGGCGCCGGCGGTGGCCATGCCCGCCGCGGCAAGGAAGGCCAGTCTGGATGCGTGCTTCATCACGTGATTCCTCATTTGACAGTGTCGTTGCGTTGGCGCGACACCCGGCCGTGCTGGCCGCGGTCGCGACTGGCAAAGACATTGCCCGGAAGATGTGACGAGCCGATGAGAGTCCGGTGACGATTTCCGGTCAGTTCAGTGGCGTTTTTCGGTCATTCGTATGACAGCCGTCGCGCGGCGGCAACGCGCCGCCGACGGCTGTGGTGGAAGGGAGACAGGATCGGGGCCACCCGCCGCGCACGGGCGGTGCGGCTCAATCGCGCTCGGCGAGGCGGTCGCTGAGTTCGGCGGGGCTTTGTGCCACCGGCAGGCAGGCATGGCCGCGACAGACCCAGGCGCCGTCGCCCTCCGCCGGGGCCGCCGCGGCGGGGTCGCCGGCGGTCGGCGTGAACACCAGGCGCTGGGGGTAATAGCCGGCCTCGGCCACCTCGCGGAGGGCTTCGGCGGTCGCCCCGTGGGCCCGGATCACCACCATTTCAGGCGGTTCGAGCAGTTCGTCCAGGGCATCCAGCACGGCGCAGTGGGCGGCCGGCGCCTTCTCGATGGTCTCCGCCGCCGCGGACACCGCCCGCTCGGCCGCCGCGTTGTAGCGCGGGTCGCCGACCCAGTGGCCAAGGCGGTTGAGGGCGAGGGCGGCCACGCCGTTGCCGGCAGGCAGGGCGTCGTCGGTCCAGGCCCGCGGCCGCTGGATCAGTGCCTCGTGGTCGGCGGCGGTGAAGAAAAAGCCGCCGGAACCGGCATCCTCGAACTGCTCGATGAGCACGTCCCCCAGGGACATGGCCCAGTCGGCGCGACCGGGGGACCAGCGTGCCTGCTGCAGCTCGATGAGGGCGGCGAGCATGAAGGCATGATCATCGAGGTAGCCGGGGAGCTCGGCGCGGCCGTCCCGCCAGCTCGCGAGCAGCCGTCCGTCGCGCCAGAGATGCTCGCGCACGAAGCCCTCGGCCTGCTCCGCGGTGTCGATGAGCGCCGGCAGGTCGAGGAAGCGGCCGGCGCGGGCCAGGCCGCGGATCATCAACGCATTCCATGCGGTGAGTGCCTTGTCATCGCGGCCGGGTCGCTCGCGCTCGTCCCGCGCGGCGCGGAGTTTCTGCTGCGCCGACTTCCAGCGCTCCACCAGGGTGTCCCGCGGTGTCTTCAGCGCCTTGGCGAGCTCCGAGAAGGCCATGTGCACCTGCGGGTGCCAGCGCCCCTCGAAATTGGGCTTCTCGTCGAGCCCCAGCCGCCGGATGACCAGTTCGGCCTCCCCGGCATCCAGCACCGCGCGGACCGCCTCCGGGGTCCAGAGATAGAAGGCACCCTCGCCATCATCGGTGTCGGCGTCCAGCGAGGTGGCGAAGCCGCCAGCCGGCAGTCGCATCTCGCGCAGTGCCCATTCGGCGGTCTCCCGGGCGATGCGGCGGAAGAACCGATCCCCGGTGGCGCGGTAGGCATCAGTGGCCACACCGATCAGCAGGGCGTTGTCGGAGAGCATTTTCTCGAAATGCGGGATCATCCACTCGCCGTCCACCGAGTAGCGGGCAAAGCCGCCGCCCACCTGGTCGTAAATCCCGCCGAGCGCCATGCGCCGGAGGGTATGGCAGGCCATGTGCAGTGCACCGCGGTCGGCCTCACCGCGCTGCTGGCTGCGGGCGTAGTGGCGCAGCAGGCGCTCCAGGGCCACCGGCTGGGGGAATTTGGGGGCATCGCCGAAGCCGCCATGGGCCGGGTCAAACCGCTCGCCGAGCTGGAGGCGGGCGGCCTCCAGCGCATCGCTGCCCGGCAGGCCGGCATCGGCCGGTGCCGCGCTCAGCCGGTCCATGACCCGCCGCAAATCGGCGTTCTGTTCGGTGATCTCGTCGCGGTGGTCCCGCCAGACCCGGATGATGCGGTCCATGACATCGCCGAAGCCCGGCATGCCCTCGCGGGGTTCCGCGGGGAAGTAGGTCCCGGCGAAGAAGGGCACCTGCCCGGGGGTGAGGAAGACGGTCAGCGGCCAGCCCCCGCCCCGGCCGGCCAGCAGTTGATGGGCGGTCTGATAGATCCGGTCGAGGTCCGGGCGCTCCTCGCGATCGACCTTGATGTTGACGAAATCCCGATTCATCTGCTCGGCAACGGCCGGGTTCTCGAAGCAGTCGTGGGCCATGACATGGCACCAGTGACAGGCGGAGTAACCGATGGACAGCAGAATCGGGCAGTCACGTTCGCGGGCGGCGGCCAGAGCGGTCTCGTCCCACGGCTGCCAGTGCACCGGATTGTCCGCATGCTGGCGGAGGTAGGGGCTGGTGGCCCCGCCAAGGCGATTGGTATCGGTGGCCGGTGAGGGCATGGTCGGATCCCGCAGATTCGTGTTCAACGCGGGATGCTATCATCCGCGACACAAGCGGGTCTTACGGAGGCAGGAGACGGAATGCAGGTCGATGTGTCAACCGGGCTGATCGCCGGCGTTTCTTTCGTGGATTCGCCCAACCGTGGCCCGCGACCGCCGGGCAGTGCGCCGGAGTTGATCGTCGTCCATGGCATCAGCCTGCCGGCGGGGCAGTTTGGCGGTGGCTACATCGGCAAGCTCTTCACCAACCAGCTCGATACCCGCGGTGATCCGCGCTTTGCCGAGCTGGACGGACTGCGGGTATCGGCCCATATCCTGATCGGCCGGGACGGGTATCTGACCCAGTTCGTTCCCTTCGGCGAGCGCGCCTGGCATGCCGGTGAGTCGGTGTTCCAGGGCCGGAATGAGTGCAATGACTTCTCCATCGGCATCGAGCTGGAGGGCACCGATGCATCCGGCTTTCGCGATATCCAGTACGAGCGGCTTGAGTCCGTCATTCGATTGCTTCGCGATGTCTATCCCCGGATCGGTTCCGATCGCGTGGTCGGGCACTGCCATATCGCACCGGGGCGCAAGAGTGATCCCGGGCCGGATTTCGACTGGGGGCGTCTGCAGCGCAACCTGGGCATTGACCGGCCCGTGACCCAGCGCAGGGTCCTGTCGACGTGAAACTCATCGCGCTGATCGTCGCACTGCTGGTCAACAGTCAGCTCGCACCGGGTGGCTGGCGTAGCGCCCGCGGCTTCTATCGCTACGCCGCCGCGTTGCAGGCCCGGCTGATGCCGCTGCATGCCTGGAATCATGCCGGCGGACTGGCGCTGCTCCTGGTGCCGCTGCTGGCCCCGGTGGCGCTGCTGCAGTGGACGCTGGGGGATGCGTTGTTCGGGCTGCCGGGGCTGCTGCTCGGCATCGCCGCGCTGTGTTTTGCCTTTGGGGGTGGTGAGACGCTGGAGACGGAGGTGGCGGCCTTCACCGCGGCCTGGCGACGGGGTGACGAGCCGGCCGCGGCGGCCGCGCTCAACGATCTCTCCGGTGGTCAGGCCGGCGTGATGGCGTTCGAGGACATGCCCGAAGCCGCCGCCGGGCATCTGGTCCTGCGGGCGCGGACCCGGCTTTTCGCGCCGATCTTCTGGTTCGTTCTGCTCGGCCCGCTGGGGGCGCTCGGCTATCGCCTCGCTGTGCTCGCCCGCGGTTTCGCCGACTGCCATGACAATGCGGGCCCGGGCTACGGCGGCCGGGCCGCCGAACTGGTGGCGCTGCTCGACTGGCTGCCGGATCGGCTGATGGCGCTGGCGCTCGCCCTGGCCGGGCATTTCGGCGGTGCCTGGGGTGTCTGGGAGCAGACCGCCGGCGAGGAACCGCCGCGGCGCCTGGCCGAGACCGGGCTGGCGGCGCTCGGCATCCCGCCGGCTGGAGCACCGCGGGATCTCACCGCCGATGCGGTGGCCGATACCCATGGTCTGTTGCGGCGCACGCTCTATGTCTGGCTGGCGCTGGTGGCCGCCGGCGTGCTCCTTGCCATCGGCTGATCAGACCACCAGCACCGGACAGTGGGCGGCGCCGGCCACCCGATGGGCGACGCTGCCGAGCAGGACACTCGCCTCGTCCGTGGTGCCCTGGGCGCCGACCACGATCAGATCGCACTCGCGCTGCCGGGCGAACTGGACGATGGTGCTCGCCGGCCGCCCACCCTTGACGAACGCCCGCAGCCGCTCCTTGGGCACATCGTGATCGATGATGTACTGCTTGGCCGACATGGCGATGTCGGTGGCGTACTCCTTGAGCGCGTCATCGGGCAGGTCCAGCCGTCCGGGCCGGACCATGGAGAGTGATGCCTCGCGCAGGCTGTGGTGCTTGAACACGCACAGCACCAGGATCTCGGCGTCGGTGATCCGCTGCAGGCCAATGGCCTTCTCCAGTGCCTTCACCGCACCGCTGGAGCCATCCACCGGAACCAGGATTCGATTGAATACCGCCATTCGCCGCCCCTAGTTGAACATCAGATCGCGCAGGCCCAGGGCAATCTGCGGGAACATGATAAGCAGTGCCGCCGCCAATACCAGCATCAGCACGAACGGCGGCGTCCCGCGGATGACCTCCATGTAGGGCCGCTTGAAGATCGCGATGGCCGTGAAGATGTCGCAGCCGAACGGCGGCGTTGCCGAGCCGATGGCCACCTGCAGTGTGATCAGGATGCCCACCAGCACCGGATCGAGGCCGGTGGCCTCGATGGCCGGCATGAAGATCGGCGTGAGCACCAGGATGACCACGATCGGGTCGACGAACATGCAGGCAATGAAAAAGGCGATGCAGATGGCGATCAGCACGCCGACCGGGCCGGCGTCGTTGATGCCCACCGCGCCCAGCACCGCATCCGGGATCTGGGCGAAGGAGATGATCCAGGAGAAGCCGTTGCCCGCGCCCACCAGGATGAACACCACCGCGGTGATCAACCCCGTCGACTTGGCGATGGCCCAGATATCGCTCGCCTTGAGTGAGCGGAAGATCACGAACTCGAGGATCAGGGCATAGAGCACGCAGACGGCGGCCGCCTCGGTAGGGCTGAACACACCGCCGTAGATGCCGCCGACGATGATCAGCGGAAAGCCCAGGGGCCAGGCCGCCTGCCGCACGGCGGAGAGCCGCTCGCCCCAGCTCGCCTTCTCTTCGGTGGGCACATCCTTGATCCGCGCATAGACCATGCAGTAGGCGGCGAACATGCCGAGGATCATCAGCCCGGGGCCGATGCCGGCGATGAACAGCTCGCCGATGGAGGTCTCCGAGATCACGCCGTAGACGATCATGCCGATGCTCGGCGGGATCAGGAAGGCGATGTCGCTCGAGTTGATGATCAGCGCCAGCGTGAAGGAATCCTTGTAGCCGGCCTTGAGCATGCGCGGGCGCAGCGGTGAGCCGATGGCCACCACCGTGGCCTGGGTGGAGCCGGAGACCGCACCGAACAGCGTGCAGGAGGCGGCGGTACTGACCGCGAGGCCGCCCTTGATGTGGCCGATGAAGCTCATGACCATATTGATCAGCCGTTCGGCGGAGTGCCCGCGGGTCATGATGTCGGCGGCGAGGATGAACATCGGGACCGCGATCAGCGACGCCGGGCGGATGCCGGCGAGGATCTGCTGGATGAGCGTCTCCATCTGGCCGAAGCCGCCGAACATCATGGTAAAGCCGATCGTCGCACCGGCGATCAGCGGCACCATCATCGGAAAGCCGAGGAGCAGGAGGATGACCATGGCGGTGAACATGATGATGCCCATGGTCTATACCTCGGTTTCGGTGTCGCTGTAGCCATCGACCATGGCGGTGGACAGGTAGACGTCCTTCTCGCGCAGGTTCTTGATGGCGGTGAGGAAGTACTGGATGCCAGTGATCGCGAAGCCGAGCGGCACCCAGACGTAGATGGTCCAGATCGGGAAGCCGAGGGCCGGTAGCACGCGGCCGCTGTCCCGGACATCGAGGATGTACCAGACCGAGAAATACAGCAGGAAGAACATTGTCGCGGAGGTCACCAGGGCGATGATGATCATCACCGCCTTGCGCCCTCGCACGGGGAACGCGTCATAGATCGCGGACATGCGGATGTGGCGGCCATGACGGGCGGCGTAACCGATGCCGGCGAAAGTGATCATGATGATCAGGATGCGGTTGATCTCACCGGAGAAGAAGATGCTCTGGCCCAGCGCAAAGCGCCCGACCACATTGGCGATGGTGTTGATGGCCATGAGCAGCACGCCCAGGGCGAGGATGACCGCCTCAAGGCGGGCGAGAAAGGTGTCGAGCAGTCCCAGCGGGCCCGGCAGGTCCGAGCGATAGGCCTTCTCGGCGGCTTCGTCTTCTTCAGCGCTCATCGTGAAGGGCTCCCCCGCTGAAAAACAGGAAGGGGGCGGGTCCGCGGCACGGACCGCCCCCTTTTCGAGCTGACGGTCGGTCAGGCGGCGATCAGTTGCTCTGAACCGCCTCGAGATCGGCCTTGAACTGCTCGAGGAGCACTTCGCCGTTCTCGCCCGTCATCTCCAGGTACGCCTCTTCGACCTGCGGCGCGCGGGCCTTGAAGGCCTCGATCTGCTCGTCGGTCAGACGCGTGACGGTCACCTCGTCGGAGGCCGCGAGGATCTTGTCCAGCGACTCGTCCGCCAGACCCTGGATATGCTCCATGGTGAGGTCGTAGGCATGGCTGGAGGCATCCACGATCAACTGCTGCTCATCCGCAGGCAGGCCGTCGAAGAAGTCCTTGTTGGCCATGGACGCGGTGACGAACCAGCCGTGGCCGGTGAAGATCAGGTTCGGGGAGACCTCGTAGAGACCGCCGGACTCGATCCAGAAGATCGGGTTTTCCTGACCATCGATCACGCCGGTCTGCAGGCCGCCGTAGACCTCGCCCCAGGGCAGCGGCGTGGCCGTCGCGCCGAAGGCGTTGTAGGTCTCCGAGAGCAGCGGGTTGGTCATGACCCGGATCTTCTTGTTGTCGAAGTCCGCCGGGCTGGTCACGATCTCGTCGACGGTGACCACCATCTCGCCCTCGGGATACATGTTGAGCAGCTCGAGATCGTGCTCGGCATAGAGCTCGGGGAAGATCTCGTTGATCGCCTCGCTCTCGTCGAAGAACTCGAGCACGGTCTGCTCATCGGTGGGCAGAAGGTAGGGCACGAAGAAGATCTGGGCGGCGGGCAGCCAGGCCCCGCTGAAGCCCGGCGACTGGTTGACGAACTCGAGGATGCCGGCCTGGGCCTGCTCCATGATGTCGTCGGACTCGCCCAGCTCGCCGAAGCGGTAGACCTCGACGGTGTTGTCGGAGTTGGACTCGATGTAGTCCTTGAAGGCCATGGCGTAGACGTCCTGCACGTCGCCCTCGAACTCCTCGTGGGCATAACGCCAGGTGTCGGCGAAGGCGGCTGTGGACAGGCCCAGCGCCAGCGCACCGGCCGCGGCACGCGTAAAGATGGCGGATGACTTCATGCGTAAGTCTCCTTGTTGCTGTTTCGGGTGACGACAGAATGCCGGTCACTTGCCGATTGGCAGCCATCACAGAATTGTGACAGTCGGTTTAACGCTAGCCCGCTCTGTTGACGGGGGTCAAGTAAACGGGAAAAGCCAGGATTTGGCCCGAATCCTGCAAGGATTTTCGGTGTCTAGCGTTTGTCGCGGAGGCGGGGGAGGTCCGCCCGTCGCGGGTATTGTCCGCCCGCGTAGGCTCGGCTCTGCATGCGAACCGTGGCGGTGGTCAGGATGGGCAGCCGGCCATTGGCGAGCATGAGGCGCTCGCGGGGGCTGTAGGCATTGGTCCAACGGGTGGCCGCGCGGACGGCCTGGAGAATGAACCCGTTGGCATAGGGGACCTTGAGCTCGTAGCCATAGCGGGCCTGGACGCGGAGCAGGGTAGCGTCCTGGATGTTCAGCGCACTGCGCCGCCCCGGCTGCGTCGAAGCGGCCTCGAGGCGGCGATAGGGCAGGTAGCGTCGGCCCCGGCGGTCGCGCCGGGCGTGGTCAATGAAGGCCTCCTGTGTGGGGTTGAGAATGCGCAGATCGAGATGGACCCGGCTATCCGGCAGCGACCGGGTAAGGAAGGTGCGCTCGAACGCGGTGGCGGTCGGCTCGGCGAGCGACATCGGGGTGATCGCCCGTGCGAAGGCGTTGCGCATGGCCCCCATGTCCGCGTTGTTGAGCGCGCCGGCCCGTGCCGCCATGAGCGTTGCATGATCGACCACCGCCCGTGCCTCGTGAATGAATGCCCACTGCGCCACGGATAGCCCCAGGACCAGGACCACCGGCAGCGCGATCAGCGTCTCGAGCATCACGCCGCCGGCACAGCGGGAGGCGCCGCGCGGGAAAGGGCGCGTTGCACGGGTGTTCCTCGACCCCTTCACAGGAAAAGAACACATCAGGGGTTCGCCTTTGCGTTGATCGCGGTGTGTAAAAGCCGTGTGGGCGAATCGTGTTCAGAGCCCTCATCACCCCAGCGCTACACGCCCGCGGGCTCGTGTTCTAGTAAACGGATGCGGTACCCCGCTTAAAGGGCTGCCCCCGGCAGCGCGACCATCGAATGGACGATCGCGCCGCCGGGTAGGAGTAGCCCTCCACAGGTCTTGCGCTGGGCGAGGCGCCTAGGTACCGCTGCTGCTGTCACTCTGGCGGCAATTTGCGGGTGCATACTTCGCGGGCAGGCTGCCGTTGTCATCCGTAGCGCTGCACCGCCAGCTAAGGCTGTTTTTCTCTTTAATAGGAATGAAAACGAGGCTGTTGCCGGCCTCGATTTTGTTATCCAAGGCTTTAAAGCTAACAACGATAGTCCCAGGATTGACGTCCGTTGCTGATCCGTCCCTGATCGAGATTTCACTGATGAGGTCAGTGGAATAGTCATCACCCGAGCCGAGCCCAGCCTCCGTATTCGAACCCGGCAGCTCGCCGTTCGCGTAGTAATAATCCGCTACGCTGGTCTTGACGGCGCCGGCGGCCGTAACCGCCTCCGTCACCTTCGCCCGCACCGTGTAGTCCGAATAGGCCGGGACTGCGACGGCGGCGAGGATGCCAATGATGGCGACCACGATCATCAGCTCGATCAGCGTGAAACCCTTTTGTCGATTCCGCATGAATGGACCTCCGTGTTGATGCGCGGGCCGAAGGGCGTGGCCCGCGGTCGTATTGGGCCGCAACCGGTATGCGCGGGATTGCGGGCTGGATCACAGTGCGGATCGGCGGTGGTCGGACGTCGCCGGGCGGCGGTGTCGAGGCCGGTGGGCGGCGCTGTCGGTGCCGGCAGACGGTGCCATTACCTTGCAGTGCGACATTTTTTTGAATCGGCCTGGCGAATCGTGGAGAATGCTGCCAATTTTATTCGAGGAGGCGGAGCGTCCATGAACCTTCACGAGTTCCAGGCGAAGCACATCTTCAGCCAGTACGGCATTCCCATTCCCAAGGGTTTCGTGGCCCGTTCCGTCGCCGAGGCGAAGTCTGCGGCCGAGCAGCTCGGCGGATCGGTCTGGGTGGTCAAGGCCCAGGTTCATGCGGGCGGCCGCGGCAAGGCCGGTGGCGTGAAGATCGCCAAGAGCCTTGACGAGGTCACGCAGTACACCGAGGAGATGCTGGGCACCCGGCTGGTCACGCACCAGACCGACGAGCACGGCATGCCCATCAACGCGGTGATGATCGAGGAAGGCCTCGACATCGCCCGCGAGATCTACCTCGGCGCTCTGGTCGACCGCGCCAGCAAACGCGTCGTCTTCATGGGCTCCGCCGCCGGCGGCATGGACATCGAGGAAGTCGCCGCCACCGAGCCGGAGAAGATCATCACCGTCCGCGTCAACCCGGTGGCCGGGCTGCAGCCCTACCAGTGCCGCCAGATGGGCTTCGCGCTGGGTCTCACGCCGGCGCAGATCAAGCAGCTCACGCAGATCATGCGCGGTCTCTACCGCTGCTTCGAGGAGCGCGACCTCAGCCTCGTCGAGATCAACCCGCTCATCGTCACTGGCGATGACGAGCTGCTGGCGCTGGATGCCAAGATCAACGTCGACGACAACGCCATCGAGGTGAACCGCCAGGCCGAGATCGCCGACATGCGCGACATCAGCCAGGAAGACGAGACCGAGGTGCAGGCCGCCGAACACGGCCTCAACTACATCACCCTCGACGGCAACATCGGCTGCATGGTCAATGGCGCGGGTCTGGCCATGGCCACCATGGACGTCATCAAGCTCCACGGTGGCGAGCCGGCCAACTTCCTGGACGTCGGCGGCGGCACCAACAAGGAGCGCGTCACCGAGGCATTCAAGATCATCTCGGCGAGCCCGGATGTCCAGGGGATCCTGGTCAACATCTTCGGCGGTATCGTGCGTTGCGACATGATCGCCGAGGGCGTCATCGCCGCGGTCAAGGAGGTGGGCGTCAGCGTGCCGGTGGTGGTCCGGCTCGAGGGCACCAACGTCGCGCAGGGCAAGCAGCTCCTCGCCGAGAGCGGGCTCGACATCATCCCCGCTGACGATCTCACCGACGGCGCAGAAAAGGTGGTCGGCGCGGTCAGCGCCTGATCCCGCAACCCGGACAGCAGACGAGGAATTCTCATGAGCATTCTGGTGGACAAGCACACCAAGGTCATCGTCCAGGGCTTCACCGGGAAGCAGGGCACCTTCCACGCCGAGCAGTGCATCGCCTACGGCACCAACATTGTCGGCGGCACCACGCCGGGCCGTGGCGGCGAGAGCCATCTCGATCGCCCGGTGTTCAACACCGTGCGCGACGCCGTCGATGACACCGGCGCCGATGCCTCGATGATCTACGTGCCAGCGGCCTTCGCCGCCGACGCCATCCTCGAGGCCGCCGAGGCCGGCATCAAGGTCATCGCCTGCATCACCGAGGGCATTCCCGTCCTCGACATGCTCAAGGTCAAGGCGGCGCTGGACTTCTACGACGCCACGCTGATCGGCCCCAACTGTCCCGGCATCATCACCCCCGACGAGTGCAAGATCGGCATCATGCCCGGCCATATCCACAAGGCCGGCTCCATCGGCATCGTCTCGCGCTCGGGCACGCTGACCTACGAGGCGGTCAAGCAGACCACCGACATCGGCATGGGCCAGAGCACCTGCGTGGGCATCGGGGGTGACCCCATCCAGGGCATGAGCTTCATCGACGTCATCGAGCAGTTCGAGGCCGACCGCCAGACCAAGGGCATCGTCATGGTCGGTGAGATCGGCGGGACCGCCGAGGAAGAGGCCGCGGAGTACATCCAGGCCCATGTCCGCAAACCGGTGGTGGCCTACATCGCCGGCGTCACCGCGCCCCCCGGCAAGCGCATGGGCCATGCCGGCGCCATCATCAGCGGTGGCAAGGGCACGGCGGCGGACAAGTTCGGCGCGCTGGAGAAGGCCGGCGTGGCCACCGTGCGTTCGCCGGCGGAGATCGGCCAGCGGGTCAGTGACGCGTTCACCGGCTGATTGACACCCGCTGCCTGACGGGTTGGCAGCCCATGACCGGGGGAGGCATCCTGCTCGGATGAACGAGCGCCTGCGCTTTGCAATGGCCCAGCTCAACCTCCTCGTCGGGGATGTAGCGGGCAATACCGATGCCGTGATCGCGGCGGCCACCGAGGCCCGGGACCGCCTCGGTGCGCAATTGGTCTTCTTCCCGGAGCTCACGCTCACCGGTTATCCGCCGGATGATCTGCTGCTGCGGCCGGATTTCATCGCCGCGGTGGAGCGCGGCATCGATCGCATCGCCGCGGAAACCCGCGGCATCACCGTAATCGTGGGTGCGCCCCGGCTCGATGCCGGGCATCTGCACAATGCCGCGCTGGTCATCCGCGACGGTGCCGTGGTGGCGCACTACGCCAAGCAGGAGCTGCCCACCTACGGCGTTTTCGACGACCTGCGCTATTTCACGCCGGGCGAGGCGCCCTGCGTGGTGGATGTGGCGGGATGCCGGGTGGGCGTGACCATCTGCGAGGATGCCTGGCATGCCGGGCCGGTGGGGCAGGCGGCGGCGGCCGGTGCCGATGTGATCGTCAACCTCAACGCCTCGCCCTTCGATCAGTACAAGGGCAGTGCCCGGGCCTCGGTGCTGCGCGACCGCATTGCCGAGACCGGCCTTCCGATCCTCTACTGCAACATGGCCGGCGGCCAGGACGAGGTGGTCTACGACGGTGGCTCCTGCGCCTTCGATGGCAACGGCGATCTGATGTCGCGCGCGCCCAATTTCGATACCGGGCTCTACCCGGTGGACGTGGAGTCCATCCACGGCCGCTGGACGCCGCTGGAGGGAGAGATCGATCCCTCGCTCTCCGCCGAGGCGGTGGTCTACGAGGCCCTCGTGTGGGGCGTGCGTGACTACGTCGAGAAGAATCGCTTCCCCGGCGTGGTGATCGGGCTCTCCGGTGGGATCGACTCGGCGCTGGTCGCCGCCATCGCCGTCGACGCCCTGGGCGCGGAGCGCGTCCACTGCTTGATGATGCCCACGCGCTATACGTCTTCAATGAGCCATACCGACGCCGGTGTCATCGCCGAGTCACTGGGGGTGCGCTACGACACGGTCGCCATCGAGTCGGTGTTCAACGAATTCCTCTCGGTGCTCGCGCCGGTGTTCGGCGATCGGCCGGCGGATGTCACCGAGGAGAACCTGCAGTCGCGGATTCGCGGCACGCTGCTGATGGCCGTGTCCAACAAGCTCGGCGGCCTCGTCCTCGCCACCGGCAACAAGAGCGAGATGGCGGTGGGCTATGCGACGCTCTACGGCGACATGGTCGGGGGCTTCTCGCCGCTGAAGGACATCTTCAAGACCGAGGTGTATCGCCTGGCCCGTTATCGCAACACCCTGGCCGAGGTGATCCCCGAGCGGGTGCTGTCCCGGCCGCCCAGTGCCGAGCTGGCGCCGGACCAGAAGGATACCGACAGCCTGCCCGAGTATGCCGAGCTCGATGCCATCCTCGCCGCCTATGTCGAGGAGGATGCCAGCATCGAGGAGATCGTCGACCACGGGCACGACGGGGCGACGGTCGAGCAGGTGGTCCGGCTGCTGCATCGCAATGAATACAAGCGTCGCCAGGCGGCACCGGGGGTGAAGGTCACCACCAAGGCATTCGGCCGTGACCGGCGCTATCCGATCACCTCGGGCTTTGGCCGTCAGCCGGGCTGATACACTGTGGCACTCTTTGAAATCGGAGCGTTTGCATGAAAAAGATCGAGGCCATCATCAAGCCCTTCAAGCTCGATGACGTGCGTGAGGCCATCGCCGAGGTGGGCATCACCGGCATGACCGTCACCGAGGTCAAGGGTTTTGGCCGGCAGAAAGGCCACACCGAGCTCTATCGCGGGGCCGAGTATGTGGTGGATTTCCTGCCCAAGATGCGCGTCGAGGTGGTTGTCCCCGACGAGCTGGTCGACCGCGTGGTCGAGGCCGTGGTGGGCGCCGCCAACACCGGCAAGATCGGTGACGGAAAGGTGTTCGTCAGCCCGGTGGAGGAGGCGATCCGCATCCGCACCGGCGATTCCGGCGAGCAGGCGCTCTAGGCGCCGGGCGCCGACGTCCGGGTTTCCCGGTGGTCCGCTACAACACGTTACTGGGGGGCTCCGGGGCATCGCGCTCGGGCGCATCGTCGGCGCCGGGCGCCGGCGGCACGTCGATTTCCTCGCCTTCATAGAGGCCGGGCATCTCGGGGATGCCCTCGCCGCCCCGGCTCGGCAGCGAAGCCTTCTCCGCGATCACGCCGTCGGCCAGTTCATCGAGGCCCAGGTTGCGGTAGGCGGTGGCCAGCAGATCCATGGCCGGCTCCGCCGACGGGGTGTCGGGGAATTCGTTGATCACCGTGATGGCGCGTCCGGCGGTGGCCACCCACGCTTCGCGATCAGCGTAGAATTGCGCCACGCTCAGCTGGAAGCGGGCCCCGTCGGCGAACAGGACGTCGAGCCGCTCCCGGGCCCGATCAACGTAGTCGCTGTCGGGGTAGTCTTCCACCAGGGTGGCGTAGGCATCGAAGGCCTGCCGCCGCGGGACCGGATCGCGGAGGGTGTTGTCGACACCCACGAGGCGCTTGATGGGGTCTTCGTTTTTCTCCTCCAGCGCCAGGCCCTGCATGTACCAGCTGTAGGGCACCGCCCGGTGGCGCGGGTTGATGCGGCGGAAGCGCTCGGCGGCGGCCACGGTGGAGGCGACATCGCCGGCGCGGTAGTAGACGTAGATGATGTCGAGCTGCGCCTGGGTGGCGTAGATGCCGAAGGGGTACTGGGCCTGCAACGACTCCAGGTCGCGGGTGGCGGTCTCCCAGTCGCCACGCTCCATGGCCGAGGCGGCGTCTCCGTAGAGCTCGGCCACATCGGCGTTGACCAGCTCGTTGGGCGAGTCGTCGTTGCTGGCACAGCCACCGAGCAGGCCGATGGCCAGTAGAATCAGGGCAAAGCGCTTCATGGAACCCGTTTCCGAATCTGTGGGCAATGCGCCT
>CAJXND010000037.1 GCA_913056385.1 uncultured Ectothiorhodospiraceae bacterium | reverse complement strand
TCGAAATTCATCATCGTCCTCGGGCCAGGGTACTAGAGGGTCGGCACCACGATGCGGAACAGCGCATCCAGCGACGGGGCCATGACATCGATCAGCGGAGCCGGATAGATGCCGAAGAAAAGCACCACCGCGGCGAGACTACCCAGCAGAAGTCGCTCGCGAGCGCTCACGTCCTGAAGCTCGCCGACCGCCTCGCTCTTGACCTCGCCATAGACGACACGCTTGATCATCCAGAGGCTGTAGGCCGCACCCAGAACGAGGGTCAGACCCGCGATGGCGGCGTACCAGAAGCCGGCCTGGAAGCTCGCCAGAATCACCATGAACTCTCCCACGAAACCGGAGGTGCCGGGCAGGCCTGCATTGGCCATGGCAAAGAGCACGAAGAACCCGGCGAATACCGGCATGCGGTTGGCAACACCGCCGTAGTCGGCAATGCGCCGGGTATGCATGCGGTCGTAGAGCACACCCACACACAGGAACATCGCCGCCGAAACGAAGCCGTGTGAGATCATCTGAACCATTCCGCCCTCCAGCGCCATGAGGGCACCATCGCGGCTGCCGCTACCGGCGAGAATGCGGAAAATCAGGAAGAACGCCAGGGTGACGAAGCCCATGTGGGCGATGGATGAATAGGCGATGAGCTTCTTGAGATCCTCCTGGACCATCGCCACCAGCCCGATGTAGACGACGGCGATGAGGGACAGGCCGATCAGCAGCCAGTCCAGCGCCATGCTCGCCTCGGGCGTAATCGGCAGGCTGAACCGGAGGAACCCGTAGCCACCGATCTTCAGGGTGATCGCGGCAAGGATGACCGAACCACCGGTCGGCGCCTCGACATGGGCGTCCGGCAGCCAAGTATGCACCGGGAACATCGGCACCTTGACCGCAAAGGCCGCCATGAATGCCAGGAAGATCAGCATCTGGGTCGCCAGCGGCAGCTGGAGCCCGTAGAAATCCTGGATCGCGAAGCTGCCCGCCTCGGTGCGCAGATAGATCAGCGCAACCAGCATCATGACCGAGCCCAGGAAGGTGTAGAGGAAAAACTTGAGGGTGGCGTAGATCCGGTTGGGACCCCCCCATATTCCGATGATCAGGAACATCGGGATCAGCATCGCCTCGAAGAACACGTAGAACAGGATGGCATCCAGCGCGCTGAACACGCCGATCATGATGCCTTCCATGATCAGGAATGCGGCCAGGTACTGTGCCGGCTTGTAGCGCACGACCTCCCAGGCCGCCACGACCACCAGCAGCGTGGCGAACGCGGTCAGCACGACCAGCGGCATCGAAATCCCGTCGACGCCCAGGTAGTAGTCGATACCGAACGCCTGGATCCAGGGGACACGCTCCACGAACTGCATCCCGGCCACCCCGACCTCGAAGCCGATCCAGAGCGTCAGAGACAGCAGGAAGACCAGCGCCGCAACCCCCAGTGCCGACCAGCGGGCACGATCGGCGTCCGCCCTGCCGAGGGCGAGCACACCCACCCCGCCGATAATCGGCAACCAGATCAAGAGGCTCAGTAAGGGCCAACCTTCCAACATGTTCAGAACCATCCCCGCCAGCTACCCACGAACACCGTCAGCAGCAGCAGAAGGCCGACGATCATCGCAAAGGCATAGTGATACAGATATCCGGACTGGGCGCCGCGCAGCATCGCCGCCATGCGGCCGATGGTGCGCGCCGTCCCGTTGACAAGCACGCCGTCGATGATGCCCTGATCACCGCCACGCCAGAGGATACGGCCGAGCAGTCGACCGCCACCGGCGAACACGGTGTTGTACAGATCATCGAAACCGTACTTGCGCTGCAGCACCCGGACCACCACCGCGAAACGCGCGTTGATGGCGGGCAGCAGATCCGGGCGACGGAGATAGAGGAACCAGGCGACCACGGCACCGGCCACGGCGAGCCAGAAGGCCGGGTTCACCGCCGCATGGAGCCCGAAGGCGAACGGTCCGTGAAACTTCTCCGCCAGCTTCGCGAGCACGTCGTTGGCGGGCGCCACCTGAATGGATTCGGCGAAGAAACCGCCGAAGAGGAGCGGCTGAATGGTGAAGTAGCCGATCAGTGCCGCCGGCACCGCCAGTGCCACGAGCGGCCATTCCATGACCGGCAGCACATAGCGGGGCAGATGCTTCATGTGCTCCCTGGCATGCGGATCAATGCGCTCTTCACCCCAGAAGACCATGAAGTAGAGCCGGAAGCTGTAGAGCGCCGTCACGAACACGCTGAGCAGGACCGCCCAGTACGCGAACACCGCTCCGGCCCGATCGGAGAGGTGCACCGCCTCGATGATGGCGTCCTTGGAGTAATAACCGGAGAAGAATGGCGTCCCGACCAGCGAAAGCGTCGCCAGCAGCATGGTGATATGGGTAATCGGCATGTAGCGCCGCATGTTCCCCATCCGGCGCATATCCTGCTCATGGTGCAACGCCACGATGATGGCGCCTGCGCCGAGGAACAACAGCGCCTTGAAAAAGGCGTGGGTCATCACGTGGAACACGCCCGCCGCATACGCCGAGGCACCCAGAGCGACGAACATGTAACCAAGCTGCGACAGCGTTGAATAGGCAATCACCCGCTTGATGTCGTTCTGGACAAGGCCAACCAGTCCCATGAAAAACGCGGTCACCGCGCCCAGTATCAGCACCACCGAAAGCGCGGTATCGGATAGCTCGAACAGCGGGGACATACGGGCCACCAGGAAAATGCCCGCGGTCACCATGGTGGCGGCATGGATCAGCGCCGAGATCGGGGTCGGCCCCTCCATGGAATCCGGTAGCCAGACATGCAGTGGCACCTGCGCCGATTTACCCATGGCGCCGATGAACAGCAGGATCGCGGCAACCGTCGCCACCAGGGCTTCGGAGCCGAACAGCATCATGGTCTGGTCGGGTGCCGCAGCGGCGGCCGAAAAGACCTCGGTGTAGTCCAGGCTGCCGTAGTACATCAGCACCGCCGCGATGCCCAGCAGGAAACCGAAGTCGCCTACCCGGTTGACCAGGAAGGCCTTCAGGTTGGCGAAAATCGCCGTTTCCTTCCGATACCAGAAACCGATCAGCAGGTACGAGACAAGGCCCACCGCTTCCCAGCCGAAGAACAGTTGCAGGAAGTTATTGGCCATCACCAGCATCAGCATCGAGAAGGTGAACAGATTGAGGTAGCTGAAAAAGCGCTGGTAGCCGGCATCGTCATGCATGTAACCGATGGTGTAGACATGCACCGCCAGAGAGACACTGGTCACGACCACCATCATCAGGGCGGTCAGCCGGTCGACCAGGAAGCCGACCTCCATGTTCAGTCCGCCGACGACGGCCCACTGGTAGACCGTCTCGTTATACGGCCCGACGCCGCCCCAGAGATGCTGGTAGAAAACCCAGAGGGACAGCAGTGCCGAGAGGGCAACCGCTCCAACCGTTATGCGATGGGCGTTGGTGCGCCCGATCCGCGCACCGGCAAGGCCCGATACGGCGGCGCCGAACAGAGGGGCAAGGACAATGAGCAGATAAATCGTCTTCATCTCCTATCCCCGCATGCTGTCCAGGTCGCCAACATTGATGGTATTCCGGTTGCGGAACAGCACCACGAGGATGGCAAGGCCGATGGCCGACTCGGCCGCGGCAACCGTGAGTATGAAGAACACGAAAACCTGACCATGGATGTCGCCGAGGAAATGCGAGAAGGCGATGAAGTTGAAGTTCACCGCGAGCAGGATCAGCTCGATGGACATGAGCAGGACGATGGCATTCTTCCGGTTGAGAAAAATGCCCGCCATGCCGATGGAAAACAGCAGTGCGCTGAGAACCAGATAGTCGGAGAGCGCTAACATGAATGCCCCGGTTGTTGTTATGAGTCGGTTTCGCGTTCGCTCGGCATCTGCACCACGCGCAGGCGGTCAGCCTTGCGGGTACGGACCTGTACCGAGATATCCTGGTGCTTGGTGCCCGCCCGACGACGATGCGTGAGCATGATCGCCGCAATGATGGCCAGCAGCAGCACGATCGCAGCGAGCTCGAACGGGTAGACATAGACGGTATACAGCACGCTGCCCAGCATCCGGATGTTATTCGGCTCGGCAGCGGCCCCGGCTGCTTCCACGGGCGGCCCGCCGATATCGACCACACCGGCCCCGATCACCAGCAGCATCTCCAGAACCATCACAACGCCAACCAGCGCGCCGATGGGCAGGTAGCGCGCAAACCCCTCCCGCATCACGGACAGGTTGATATCAAGCATCATCACCACGAAGAGGAACAACACCATGACCGCGCCGACGTAAACCAGAATCAGCGCAATGCCCAGGAACTCCGCCTCGGCCAGCAGCCATAGCGCCGCGCTGGTGAAAAACGCCAGCACCAGGGCCAGTGCCGAGTGCACCGGGTTTCGCGAGGTGATCACCAACGTCGCCGCGAGTAGCAGAATCGCGGCGAAAACATAGAAAATGACTTTTTCGATCACGTGCTGCCCCCAGCCCTGTGCGCTTAACGGTAGGGCGCGTCTGCCGCCCGGTCCTCGGCCAGCTGCGCCTCGTACTTCTCGCCCATCGCCAAGAGCTCATCCTTGTGGATGATCTGCTCGCCACGCCGCTCGAAGTGATATTCGTGGATCCTCGTCTCGACAATCGAATCCACCGGGCAGGATTCCTCACAGAACCCGCAGTAGATGCACTTGAACAGATCGATGTCATATCGCGTCGTGCGGCGCGTGCCGTCCTCTCTTGCCTCCGACTCGATGGTAATGGCAAGCGCCGGGCAGACCGCCTCGCAGAGTTTGCAGGCGATGCAGCGCTCCTCGCCGTTGGGATAGCGCCGGAGCGCATGAAGCCCGCGGAAACGCGGCGACTGTGGCGCCTTCTCTTCCGGATATTCAAGCGTGTACTTGGCCTCGAACAGGTGTCGCCCGGTGAGCCGCATCCCCTTGAGCAGCTCAGTGAGCATGAACGTGCCGAAAAATTCCTTGACTGCCTGCATCGTCGATTACCTGCTCATGAAAACCATGGTCCGATTTCGGCCAGAATCATGCCTGCCACGACAACCAGCCATACCACCGTGACGGGGATCAGCACCTTCCAGCCGAGGCGCATGATCTGGTCGTAGCGATATCGGGGGAAAGTGCCCCGGAACCAGATGTAGAGAAACAGGAAGAAACAGACCTTGAGCGCGAACCACACAAGACCCGGAACCCAGCTGAACAGCGGGCCCAGCAGCGGGATTCCGTGGAACGGCGAATACCAGCCGCCCAGGAACATGATCGCCGCCAGACCGGAGATCAGGATCATGTTCGCGTACTCGGCCAGGAAGAAAATGGCGAACGCCATCCCGGAGTATTCGACGTGGAAGCCGGCAACGATCTCGGACTCACCCTCCGCCACATCGAATGGCAACCGGTTGGTCTCGGCCACGCCGGAGATCCAGTAGACGATGAACAGCGGGAGAAGTGGCAGCCAGAACCAGTTCCAGATCGGTCCCTCCTGGGCCCGGACGATTTCGCTCATGTTGAGGCTGCCGGCGGCCATCAGAACACCCACCAGGGCAAAGCCCATGGCGATCTCGTAGGACACCACCTGGGCACCGGCCCGAAGCGCGCCCAGGAGCGCGTATTTCGAGTTCGACGCCCAGCCCGCGAGAATGATCCCGTAGACGCCCATGGACGTCATCGCCAGCACGTAGAGCAGCCCGGCATTGATATCGGCGATGACCATCCCGTCGCCCACGGGCAGTACCGCCCAGGCGGCAAGGGCCGGCATGATCGAGAGCATGGGCGCCAGCACGAAGAGGAAGCGGTTGGCGTTCTGCGGCAGAACGACTTCCTTCATGAGCAGCTTAAGCGCGTCGGCGATCGGCTGCAGCAACCCGTGCCAACCAACCCGGTTGGGACCGCGACGCAGCTGCATGGAGCTGATGACCTTGCGCTCGGCGTAGGTCATGTAGGCAACCGCCACGAATAGCGGCACCACCAGCGCCACGATCTTGGCCACGATCCAGCTGAGTTCGATCAATGCGCTCATGCACTGTCTCCGGACGCGCTGACTTCCATTGGCCCGATCAGCGCGCCGAGCCCCTCGCTGCCTGCCAGGCCCGCCGGGATCCAGACACTGCCAGCCGGAACCGCCTCACTGAGCTGGAGCGGCATGGAGCGGGTGACGTCCCCCTGGGTAACGCGCACCTGATCGGCGGCATCCAGCCGCAGACGCGCCGCATCACTCGGGTTCATGGTTGCCGTGACAGGCGCGGCATGATCCGTCTGCTGCAAAGCGTCCGCATGACGAGTGAGCGGATCGACGCCGAACATGGCCGCCTGACCGATCCGCATCAGCCCCGCCTCCGCTGCCGGCGAGGCCTCCACCGGCGTCGAGGGTCGGCCGACGCTCGCCTCACCGGCGATGGCCTGAACCTCGTGGTGAATCTCGTCCGGCGCCTGGTACTCGAACCCATCGAGCTCAAGGACGTTGGCAAGCACCCGAAGAAGCCGCCAGGCCGGCCTTGCTTCGCCCTGCGGCTGACCAACCCCGGCAAAGGTCTGCCACCGCCCCTCGGCGTTGACCAGCGTTCCCGCCGTCTCGCCCAGCGCCGCGATGGGCAGCAGAACATCGGCGTGTTCGCGGAGCGCCGGGGAATCATGGGTGGCGAGCGCGATCACCGTTTCGCCCTGCGCCAGTGCCTTGGAGGCAGCCGCTGCATCGACCAGATCGTGTTCCGGCTCAATGCCCATGAGCAGATAACCCTTTCGCGGCTCCGCCACCATGGCGGTCGCGTCCAGTCCCGTGGTGTGGCCGCCATCGGCACGCCGCCCGGGCAATGCCCCGGCAAGCCATGCCCCAGCGGCATTGGCACCATTGGTGAGCTCGCCGTAGGCGGCTCCCGTCATTTGCGAGATCAGAGCCGCCAGATGGCGCAGTTCGGCGCCCGCGGGATGCGCTTCGGCCAGGCCGCCGAGCAGCACGGCGCCCGGCCCTTCCGCACAGAGGTTCGTGGCGATCGCCTCCGCCTCGGCACCCGGTGCCTCATCGCCAAGCCACCCGGTCATCCCTTCGGGCTCATCCACTCCCTTGAGTCGGGCAATGGCCCGCACGACGGCCGCGAGTGCCGCCGGCATCTGTGCTGCGGTCACCACCCCCTCGACCGCCAGATCGATATTCCAGTCGAAGGCACGAGGGTTGAGGGCCATGACCCGGCCGCCCGCCTTTGCCGCCTTGCGCAGGCGGTGGTTGATCAGCGGCTGCTCATGGCGCGGGTACCCGCCAACGACAAGCGCCGCGTCAAGCGCCTCGAGATCGGCCACCGGCATCTGCAGGCCCGGATATCCCGTGGATTCCACGCCGTCGCGGAAGTCCCCCCGACGCAGGCGGCTGTCAATGTTGTCGCTGCCAAGCGCCCGCATGATCCGGGCAAGGAGATACATTTCCTCCAGCGTCGAAGAGGGCGAGAGCAGTGCCCCCAGCGCCTCCGGACCATGCTGCTCGACAACCTCGCGCAGTGAACTGGCGACCGTCTCGATGGCGGTCTGCCAGTCGACGCTATGCCATCCGCCATTCTCCCGGATCTGCGGGGAGAGCAGACGCTCGGCGCTGTAGACGCCCTCGTAGGAGAAGCGGTCACGATCACTGATCCAGCACTCGTTGACTGCTTCGTTATCCCGCGGAACGACCCGCTTGATTGCGCCCCGGACCTGGTGCAGGTCTATGTTGGAGCCCAGGCAGTCGTGCGGGGCAATGCTCGCATGGCTGAGCATTTCCCAGGCTCGGGCCGTGAAGCGATAGGGCCGCGAGGTCAGCGCGCCCACGGGACACAGATCGATGATGTTACCGGAGAGCTCGGAGTGCACTCCGCTGCCCACCAGCGTACTGATCTCGGTGTGTTCGCCACGATACATGGCGCCGAGCTCCGAGGTGCCGGCGATCTCGTCCAGGAAACGAACACAGCGCGTGCAGTGAATGCAGCGGGTCATTTCGGTGGCCACCAGCGGGCCCAGATTCTCGTCCTTGACCACCCGCTTGCGCTCAACGAAGCGCGACACGCTCCGCCCGTATCCGAGGGCAAGATCCTGCAGCTCGCACTCCCCGCCCTGGTCACAGATCGGGCAGTCGAGCGGATGGTTGATGAGCAGGAATTCCATAACGCCGCGCTGCGCCTTCAGGGCACGCTCGGACGTGGTCCGTACCACCATCCCGTCGGCGACTGTCGTGATGCAGGCAGGCAGCGGCTTTGGCGCCGGCCGGCCGTTCATCTCCACATCCACCAGACACATGCGGCAGTTTGCCGGCGCGGAGAGTTTGCTGTGATAGCAGAACCGGGGGATATCAATCCCATGCTCGTCGGCGACGGCAATCAGGGCTGCGCCTTTGCGGGCCTCAATCTCCTGGCCGTCGATGGTAACGATGACCATCTCCGGGTTCCGGGTCTCGACTTCTGCACTCATGCCGCTGCCTCGACGATGGATCGCTTGTGCTCGATGTAGTACTCGAACTCGTGGCGCCAGTGCTTGAGCACGCCCTGCACCGGCCAGGCCGCCGCCTCGCCGAACGCGCAGATGGTATGGCCGGCGATCTGACCCGCCGCGGAATCCAGCAGCTCGAGGTCTTCCGGACGACCATGTCCTTCGTAGATGCGCTTGATCACGCGGTACATCCAGCCCGTGCCTTCACGGCAGGGCGTGCACTGCCCGCAGGACTCGGCATAGTAGAAACGGCTGATGCGCAGCAGCGCCTGGACCATGTCCGTGGTCTCGTCCATGACCACGACGCCGCCCGAGCCGAGCGCGGAGCCCGCCTCCATGAGCGCATCGTAGTCCATGGTGAGTTCCATCATCTGATCGCCGGGGATCATCGGCATCGACGAGCCACCGGGGATGACCGCTTTGAGCCGACGGCCCTTCCAGACTCCGCCGGCCATCTCCAGCAGATCACGGAATGGCGTCCCCAGCGAGATCTCGAAATTCCCGGGCTGCTCGACATGCCCCGAGACGGAGAAGATCTTCATCCCGCCGTTGTTCGGCTTGCCGAGTTCCAGGAACCAGTCCGCGCCATTGCGGATGATCGCCGGGACCGAAGCAATGGTCTCAGTGTTGTTGATCGTGGTCGGCCGCCCGTAGACACCTGCCTGGGCCGGGAAGGGCGGCTTGTTGCGCGGCATGCCCTTCTTGCCCTCGAGGGACTCCATCAGCGCCGATTCCTCGCCGCAGATGTAGGCGCCGGCCCCGATGTAGTTCTGGATCTCGTAATCAAAGCCAGACCCGAGGATATCCTTGCCCAGATAGCCGGCCGCGCGCGCCTCCCGAACAGCCTGCTCCATGCGGGAGAACGGCTCTTTCATGAACTCGCCGCGCATGTAGTTGAAGCCGGTGGTGGCACCCATGGCATAACCGGCGATGATCATTCCCTCGACCAGTGCATGCGGGTTGTAGCGCAGGATGTCACGGTCCTTGCAGGTACCGGGCTCCGACTCGTCGGAGTTGCACAGTAGATACTTCGGGCCCGGGGCATTGCGCGGCATGAAACTCCATTTCATTCCCGCCGGGAAGCCTGCGCCGCCCCGCCCGCGCAGGTTCGCTGATTTGATCGTCTCGATGATGTCCTCTTGACTCATCCCATCACGGAGGACTTTTTCGAGCGCCTGGTAGCCCCCGGTCGCCCGATAGTTGTCCAGGGTCCAGGGCTCATCGAATTGAAGGGTCGTGTAGCAGACGTTGGTCATGACTACTCCAGCTCGTCGAGAATTCGGTCGATTTTCTCGGGTGTGAGGTCGGTGTAGTACTCCTCGTCCACGAGCATCATCGGCGCACCGGCACAGGCCGCCAGGCATTCCTCCTCGCGCTTGAGGGTAATGCGACCGTCCGCCGTGGTCTCACCCAGGCCGATCCCCAGCTTCTTTTCGACATGCTCGACGATCTCGTCGGCGCCGCGAAGCATGCAGGAGATGTTGGTGCAGATATTGACCTTGTGCCGCCCGGTGGGCTTGACGTCGAACATGCCGTAGAACGTCGCCACCTCGTAGACCCGCGCCGGCGGCATACCGAGATAGTCGGCCACGGCATCCATCCGGGCCGGCGGCAGCCATCCGCCACTGTTGTGCTGGACGACATGAAGCGCGGGGATCACCGCGGAGCGGTGCCCTTCCGGCGTATCGGGAAAGCGGCCGAGCCACTGGTCGATCTCCTCGCGCTCGGCATCCGTCAGTCCGGCTTCCACCTGGTCTTCGGCGCTGCTCACCGATCCACCTCCCCGAATACAATATCCATGGTTCCCATGACGGTAACCACATCGGCCAGCATGTGCCCCCGGACCATCTCGTCCATGGCAGCCATGTGGGCAAACCCGGGGGCGCGCAATTTGAGCCGATACGGCTTGTTGGCACCATCGGAGACGATATAGGCGCCGAACTCGCCCTTGGGTGCCTCGACCGACGCGTAGACCTCGCCCGGGGGCGTGCAGTAACCCTCGGTGAAGAGCTTGAAGTGATGGATCAGCGATTCCATGTCGTCCTTCATCTCCTCGCGGCTCGGCGGGACGACCTTGTGGTCGGTCAGCATCACGGGGCCGCCGTTGCGGCGCAGCCACTCGATGCACTGCCGGATGATGCGGACGGACTGCCGAAGCTCCTCCATGCGCACGAGGTAGCGGTCATAGCAGTCGCCGGTTCTGCCCACCGGTATATCGAAGTCCATGCGGTCATAGACCTCGTAGGGCTGCTTGCGCCGCAGATCCCACTCGATGCCCGAGCCGCGCAGCATCGGCCCGGTGAAGCCGAGCTGCAGAGCCCGCTCCGGTGAGACCACGGCGACATCCACCAGACGCTGCTTCCAGATCCGGTTATCGGTGAGCAGTGTCTCGATTTCCTCGATGGTTCCCACGAAGCGATCGCAGAAGGCCTCGATGAAATCGAGCATGCTGCCCTCGCGGTCCGCATTCATGCGCTTGAGTTCCTTGTCGTTGCGGAACTCCGACTCACGGTACTTGGGCATGCGCTCCGGCAGATCACGGTAGACGCCGCCCGGGCGGTAGTAGGTGGCATGCATGCGCGCACCACTGACCGCCTCGTAGCAATCCATCAGTTCCTCGCGCTCCTTGAACGCATAAAGGAATACGGTCATGGCGCCGACATCGAGGCCATGTGCTCCGATCCAGAGCAGATGGTTCAGGATCCGGGTGATCTCGTCGAACATCACACGGATGTACTGAGCCCGCTCCGGCGGCTTGATGCCGAGCAGCTTTTCAATGGCGAGCACGTAGGCGTGCTCATTGCACATCATCGACACGTAATCCAACCGATCCATGTAGCCGATGCTCTGATTGAACGGCTTGGTCTCGGCAAGCTTCTCCGTGGCGCGGTGAAGGAGACCGATATGCGGGTCGGCATGGCGCACGACCTCACCATCCATCTCCAGCACCAGCCGCAGCACACCATGGGCTGCCGGATGCTGAGGCCCGAAATTGACCGTGTAGCTACTGATCTCAGGCATCGGATGCCTCCTGCGTCGCCGGATCGGCGTAGCGGTTGTCGTCGCGGATCACCCGCGGCACCAGCACGCGCGGCTCGATCGAGACGGGCTCATAGACCACCCGACCCCGATTCTCGTCATATCGCACCTCGACGTTGCCGATCAGCGGGAAATCCTTGCGGAACGGATGCCCGACAAACCCGTAGTCGGTGAGTATGCGGCGCAGATCCGGGTGCCCGTTGAACAGGATGCCGAACAGGTCGAATGCCTCCCGCTCCTGCCAGTTCGCCGCCGCCCAGAGGGGCACGATGGAGTCGAGCATCGGCAGATCGTCGTCGGCCGCAAAGCAGCGGACACGAACGCGATGATTGTGCCGGACGGAAAGCAGGTGATAGACCGCCGCAAAGCGCCGGCCGGTGCTGGTCTCGATTGGCTGCACACCGTAGATGCCGGTCAGCCCGAGTCGACCGGTGCTGAAGCCGTCCACACCCCGGCTGAAGCCGGTATTGGTGGCCTCATCGGTAATCCACTCGTCCTGCCCATAGGCGGCGTAATCCACCCCGGCGATATCCAGAAGCTGATCAAACGCCAGCAGCTCACTGTCCCGCAGCCACTCCAGCGTGCGATAGAGGTTATCCGGCGCCACCTCGACTTCGGCTTCTCCGTACTCGCAGCGGCTGTCGACTATCCATTCCCCCAGGGCGGAACGAACCTGCTCCAAGACTTTCTCTGGCGACCTGGCCATGGCCGAGCTCCTCAGCGCGCGATGGTATTGGTACGCCGAATCTTGTTCTGCAGCTGAACGACTCCGTAGAGCAATGCTTCGGCGGTGGGCGGACAGCCCGGGACGTAGATATCGACCGGCACAATGCGGTCACAGCCACGGGTCACGGAGTACGAGTAATGGTAATACCCCCCGCCATTGGCGCAGGACCCCATGGAGATGACCCACTTCGGGTCCGGCATCTGATCGTAGACGCGGCGCAGGGCCGGCGCCATTTTGTTGACCAGCGTCCCGGCGACGATCATCACATCGGACTGCCGCGGCGACGGGCGAAAGATCAGGCCCATACGGTCCATGTCGTAGCGGGCCGCGCCGGCATGCATCATCTCCACGGCACAGCAGGCCAGACCGAAGGTCATGGGCCACAGAGATCCCGTGCGCGCCCAGTTGATCAGCTTGTCAGCCGACGTGGTGACAAAGCCCTTCTCGAGAACGCCCTCTATTCCCATTCCAGCGCCCCCTTCTTCCACTCGTAGAGGAAACCGACCAGCAGAACGCCAATGAATATGGCCATCGCCCCGAAGCCGAACAGCCCGATGTCATCGAGCACGATGGCCCAGGGGAAAAGGAAGGCGATCTCCAGGTCGAAAATAATGAACAGGATGGCCACGAGGTAGTAGCGCACATCGAACTGCATGCGCGAATCCTCGAAGGCCTCGAAACCACACTCGTAGGGAGTGAGCTTTTCATGGTCCGGGCGCCGTGGCGCCAGGATGAAGCCGGCCGCCAGTGGCACAATGCCTATCGCCATCGCCAGGACAATGAAGACAAGGACCGGTAGATAGCTCTCGACCATAGGCCAACGACACCCTGCAATCGGATACGGTTATCTGGACTGAAATGGTGCGGATGGCCGGACTCGAACCGGCACGGCTTGCGCCACTGCCCCCTCAAGACAGCGTGTCTACCAGTTCCACCACATCCGCGTCACGGTAGCCCTTCTACGGATCCGATATTAACAGTGCCGCCCTTTGGCGACAACGAAAATCACGCCTGTTTGGGCGCCCGGAGCCGTGAATTCCGGTCTATTCAGGGGCCGGCGCCGGCGCTGCCGCACCGCTGCCGCCCCCCTGCTCGCCCGCCGGTGCCGGCGCCGAGTCGAGCACCGACTCCGACGTCTGAGGCGCCTGCTCGACGACACTGCCGCCACTGTTGAACGTACCCGCCATAATCGCCAGGGTGAGACTGGTCACGAAAAAACCAATCCCCAGCACACCGGTCAGCCTCCCCAGGAAGGAAGCCGATCCGCGGGCACCGAAAACCGTGCTCGACGCACCACTGCCGAAGGCCGCACCGGCATCGGCGCCCTTGCCATGCTGCAGCAGAACCACGCCGATGAGCACCAGCGCCAGGGCAAGGTGGATAACCAGCACAATCGTGTACATCACAAATCCGATTTAAGTGTCTGCGGGGGTCCAGCCCCGCGCTGCCGCGGCACAGATGGCCGCGAAGTCCTCTGCATCAAGCGAGGCGCCGCCGATCAGCCCCCCGTCAACATCCGGCTGGGCAAGCAGGTCCGCCGCGTTGGCCGGCTTCAGGCTACCGCCGTAGAGCAACCGCATCCCGTCTGCCAACCCCGGCTGACGCTCACCCAGAATCTCCCGGATGAAGGCATGGACGCCCTGAGCCTGCTCGGCGGTAGCGGTGCGCCCCGTCCCGATCGCCCAGACCGGTTCGTAGGCGATCACCCCTTCCCCCAGACCAGTATCCGACTCGAGTCGATCGATGACGCCGTTGATCTGCTCGGCCACCACCGCCTGCGTCCGACCTGCGTCGCGCTCCTCAAGCGTCTCGCCAACGCACAGAATCGGCCGGAGCCCGGCCCCGAGTGCCTGTGCATAACGGGCAGCAACCGTCGCGTTATCCTCGCCGTAGAACTGACGGCGTTCGGAATGCCCGAGAATGACGTAGCTTACACCGAGATCCGTCAGCATATCCGCAGCGATCTCGCCGGTGCGCGCCCCCTGCCCCGCGTCGGCGCAGTTCTGGGCACCGAGACGGACGCCGGCACTCAGCCGCCCGGCAACCGCCAGCAGGTGGACAAACGGCGGGCAGACCACCGTTTCAACGCCGTCGAGCCCGGCCACGCGCCGGACAACGGCATCCGCCAGCGCCATGGCATCTGCGCTCAGGCCATTCATCTTCCAGTTACCGGCGATCAAAGGCGTGCGCATATCCCTACTTCCTCACGCAAAGCCTGAGGAGGTTACTGATGGACGCCGCGGGAATCAATCATTGACCGCGGGTTCCGCCGCACCATGACCGCAGCATGAACGAACCTGTTCCGCGAGTTCGATGGCCAGTTCCTCAACGCGGGCCGCGTCATCGCCCTCGACCATGACCCGCAATACCGGCTCGGTTCCGGAGGGCCGCAAAAGCACCCGCCCAGCGTCCGCGAGGCGTGCCTCCAGGTCGCTCACTGCGGCCGTGATGCGCTGATCCGAGAGCGGATCGCTGCCCGGCTGAATCGGGACGTTGACCATGTGCTGGGGCAACAGCGTCATGCCATCCACGAGGTCCGCCAGCGACCGTCCCGAGTCCATCGCTGCGCCCAGCGCCTGGAGCGCGGAGACGACCCCGTCGCCGGTGGTCGTGCGATCGAGACAGACGATATGCCCGGACGACTCGCCGCCGAGCATCCCGTTCCGGGCGCGCAGCAGCTCAAGCACATAGCGATCGCCGACGCGGGCACGCTCGAAGTCGATGCCCCGCCCCTCCAGGGCCAGCTGCAGGCCGAGGTTACTCATCTGGGTCCCCACCACCGGCCCGTCAAGCGAACCCCGCTCATGGCGGTGGCGGGCGATAATCCACAGAAGCTGATCACCATCGAGCACCTGACCGTGGTGATCGACCATGATCACACGGTCACCGTCGCCGTCGAGCGCGATACCGGCGTCCGCGCCCGTTTCACGGACCAGCTGCCGCAACCCGTCGGGGTGGGTGGAGCCGCATTCGACGTTGATGTTCAGCCCGTCAGGCTGGGTACCGCGCCGGATAACCGTGGCACCCAGCTCTTCGAACACCGCGGGTGCAACCTGATAGCCGGCACCATTGGCGCAGTCGACAACCAGCGTGAGGCCGTGGAGGCTCAACCCCGGCTCCAGCGAATGCTTGCAGAACTCGATATAACGGCCAGGCGCGTCCAGCAGCCGAGTGGCCTTCCCGAGGGCTGCGGAGGCCACCGTCTCCAGGGGGCGTTCAAGCTCTCTTTCGATCGCTGTTTCCACCGCGTCATCCAACTTGAAACCATCGCCGGAGAAGAACTTGATGCCGTTGTCATGATGGCTGTTGTGGGAAGCGCTGATCACGATCCCGGCATTGGCGCGCAGGGTGCGGGTGAGATAGGCAATGCCCGGCGTTGGCATCGGCCCGAGCAGGCGGATATCGACTCCGGCCGCCGAGAGCCCCGCCTCGAGCGCCGATTCGAACATGTAATTGGACAGGCGCGTGTCCTTGCCGATGAGGACCTCGCCGGAACCATCCCGATGACCGATCACCCGGCCGGCCGCCCAGCCGAGCTTCAGTACGAAATCCGCCGTGATCGGTGGCACGCCCACCTGTCCCCGAATCCCGTCGGTCCCGAAATAGCGCCTGATCATGCCTCGATCCCTCCAGCCTGCACGTACTCCGCCAAGCGTACGGCATCCACCGTTTCCGCCACATCATGCGCACGAATGATTCGCGCACCGTTCCAGGTGGCGATCGCCGCGGCGGCCACGCTCCCGGCGAGGCGATCCGCCAGCGCCCGTCCGAGCACTCTGCCCACCAGGGACTTGCGGGACAGTCCGGCCAGCACCGGGACGCCCAGATTGCAGATCTCCGGGAGGCCGGCGAGTAGACGCGCGTTGTGCGGATCGGTTTTCCCGAAGCCGAAGCCCGGATCGAGGATGATTCGTTCGCGGGGGATACCGGCGGCCTCGGCGTCAGCCATGCGCCCGGCGAGGAAACCCCGGATCTCCGTCACGACCGAGTCATACCGCGGGTCATCCTGCATGGTCTCCGGCACGCCCTGCATGTGCATGAGGCATACCGGCAGCCCGGTGGACCGGGCGGCTTCAAGCGCCCCGGGTCGGCGCAGGGCCATGACGTCATTGATCAGCCCGGCGCCCGCGGCCGCGGCCGCCTCCATCACCTCGGGCTTGGACGTATCCACCGAAAGCGGCACGGGAACCGCGTTACGCAGCGCCTCAAGCACCGGGATCACGCGATCCAGCTCCTCATCCACGGAGATGCCTTTCGATCCCGGGCGGGTGGATTCGCCGCCGACATCGATCACCGCGGCCCCGTCGGCGACCATGGAACGGGCGTGATCGATCGCCGCATCCGCCCCGACAAAACGACCCCCGTCCGAGAAGGAATCGGGGGTCACATTAAGGATGCCCATGACCTGGGGGCAACTGAGGTCCAGCCCCCGCCCCCCACAATCCAGCACTCCTGCCATGGCCGCCTAGTGTTCGCTGGCAGGCTTGCCTACATCACCGCCCTGCTCATCGCCCGAGGCGGCATCATCTGCCGTGCCGGCATCACCGCTGGTGGCCGTGCCCGAGGGCCCACCGCTGTCCTTGGGCGGCCTCGGCGGGCGACCGTTCATGATGTCATCGATCTGCTCGCGATCGATGGTCTCGAACTTCATCAGCGCATCGGACATGGCGTGCAGGATATCGACATTGTCCTCCAGCACACGCTTTGCCTCGGCGTAATTTTCCTCGACGATTCGCCGAACTTCCTCATCGATGGAATGTGCCGTTTCATCGGAGATCGTCTTGTGCTGGGTGACCTGGTGGCCGAGGAACACCTCGCCCTCGTCCTCGCCATAGGCCAGCGGCCCCATCTTGTCAGAGAGCCCCCACTTGGTGACCATGTTGCGGGCGATTTCCGTCACGCGCTGGATATCGCTCTGCGCGCCGGTGGTGACCCGCTCGGCGCCGAAGATCATCTCTTCGGCAATCCGCCCGCCGAACAGGCCGCAGATCGAGCTGTTCAACCGCCGCTTGGTGTAGCTGTAGCGGTCCTCCTCTGGCAGGAACATCGTCACACCGAGCGCACGACCCCGCGGGATGATCGTGACCTTGTGGACCGGATCATGCTCCGGGACCTTGAGACCGACAATTGCATGGCCCGCCTCGTGGTAGGCCGTCAAACGCTTTTCATCCTCGGTCATGACCATGGACTTGCGCTCCGCGCCCATCATGATCTTGTCCTTGGCATCCTCGAAGTCTTGCTGATCAACCACCCGCTTGTTCCGCCGAGCGGCAAAGAGCGCCGCCTCGTTGACCAGATTGGCGAGATCCGCACCGGAAAAGCCGGGGCAGCCACGGGCGATGATCCGGGCGTCGACATCGTCGGCCAGCGGCGTCTTGTTCATGTGAACGCGCAGAATCTGCTCCCGCCCCCGCACGTCGGGCAGCGGCACGACCACCTGGCGGTCAAAACGGCCCGGGCGCAGCAGTGCCGGGTCAAGCACGTCCGGACGGTTGGTGGCGGCGATGACGATGATGCCCTCGCTGCCCTCAAACCCGTCCATCTCCACCAGCATCTGGTTGAGCGTCTGCTCACGCTCGTC
>CAJXND010000036.1 GCA_913056385.1 uncultured Ectothiorhodospiraceae bacterium | reverse complement strand
TCGGGTTGCATGTCCACGACCAGCAGGGCCGTGCGTGGGTTTGCATCGCTCATATTCGCTCCGTTCATCGGCTTTGGCGACGTTAGCCGTCGAGGGTGGGGGTGATGGAGGTTGGGTGTAAACCGCAGAGCTTGAAAAAATGCGGTGCCGACCACAATAAGCGTTTTGAGTGATCGCTATCCGGAGGACATGTAACGATGCTGACCCTCACTCGTGCGACCCCGCTTCCACGGGTCATGGCGATGGCCACCCTGTTGCTGCTCGCCATGCCGGCGAAGGCCGAGGGCCAGATCGTCAACCCCGACGGGTCTGTGCCCAGTCTCGCCCCGCTGGTGGAGCAGGTCTCGCCGGCGGTGGTGAACATCGCCACGTCGGGAACGGTGGAGACCCAGTCCAACCCGCTGCTCAATGACCCCTTTTTCCGGCGTTTCTTCGATGTGCCGGAACAGCCACGGCAGCGCCAGGTGCAGTCCCTTGGCTCGGGGGTGGTGGTGGATGCCGATGCCGGCTATATCCTCACCAATCACCATGTCATTGCCAACGCCGACCAGATCCAGATCACTTTCGACGATGGTCGTGAAATGGATGCCGAGATCGTCGGTTCGGATCCCGAGACCGATATCGCGGTGCTCCGGGCGGATGCGGAGGGCCTCTCGGCACTGCCTCTGGGCAACTCGGACGAACTGCGCGTCGGTGATTACACCATGGCCATCGGTAACCCCTTCGGCCTTGAGCACACCGTGACCACCGGTGTGGTCAGCGGCCTGGAGCGCACCCTTCCCGGTAACGGCGGCGCCCGGCTGCAGAGCTTTATCCAGACGGATGCCTCCATCAACCCGGGTAACTCCGGTGGGGCCCTGATCAACCTGCGCGGCGAGCTCGTGGGGATCAATACAGCGATCCTCTCGCGCGGGGGCGGCAACATCGGGATCGGATTTGCTGTTCCGGTGAACATGGCCCGTCAGGTCATGGACCAGATCATCGAGTATGGGGAAGTGCAGCGCGGCGTGCTGGGCGTTCGGGTCCAGGACCTGACGCCGGAGATGGCCGAGGCCTTCGATATCGAGCGCCCGAACGGCGCACTGGTCGCGCAGGTCACGCCGAATTCGCCGGCGGCCGAGGCCGGGCTCGAGGCCGGTGACGTCATCGTGGAGGTGAACGGCACCCCGGTCTCCGATGCCAATGCGATGGCCAATGCCATCGGCCTGCTGCGGATCGGCGATGAGGTGAATCTGGTCTATGTGCGTGACGGCGGGAAACGCACGACGACCGCAACCGTGGCCGACCCGGCGACCGGGCAGGTCCGTGCCGACGCCATGCATTCCGGGCTCGCCGGTGCCACCTTCAGCGAAGTCGACGAGCGCTCACCGCTGTTCGGTGAAGTCCGCGGTGTGCTCGTCGCGGAGGTGCAGCCGGGCAGCCCTGCATCGGACTATCTCCGGCCGGGGGACGTCATCACCTCGGTGAATCGCCAGGATGTCCGCTCCATGGCGGCGTTCCGCGAGCGCGTGGAAGGGGCGGACCAGCTGCTGCTGAACGTGCGGCGCGGCGGCGGGGCGTTCTTTGTCGTCATTCGCTGACGGGCTCGGCCACACGGACGCCCGGCCATGAAATAGGCTGGTCTCCCGGGAGGGAGCCAGCCTTTTATATCGGCCGCGCGGGCTTGATCAGGCCGATGCGTTCTCCATCGATGGATCATACTCGCCCTTGCGGGCCAGGGAATTGAGCCTGGCGCGGTGCAGGAAGGCGCGTTGCGCCGCTTCTTTGTTGGCCGGGTCTCCGTTCCAGGCGGCCTGGACGGGGTTCTGCAGCGCACGGCTGTAGGAGAAGCTGAGCACCCAGGGCTTGGCCCCGTCGGCACGATTCATCGCGTTGAGGTTGGCGGTGGCTTCCTCGCTGGTCTGGCCGCCGGAGAGGAAGTTGATGGTCGGGACCGCCGCCGGGACCGTGCGACGCAGCACGCGCAGGGTCTCTTCGGCACAGACCTCGGGGCTCGGCCGCGGCTGGCTCTTGCCGGGCAGGACCATATTCGGTTTGAGGATGATGCACTCGAGGATGACGTTGTGCCGGCGCAGGGCCGCGAAGACCGCACTCTGCGCCGCCTCGGTCACCTCGGCGCAGCGTGCCATGTCATGGTCGCCATCCATGAGGACCTCGGGCTCGACGATGGGCACCATGCCGCGGGACTGCGCGATGGCCGCGTAGCGGGCGAGCACCTCGGCATTGGCCTCGAAGGCCTGGCGTCCCGGTGTGCTGTCGGAGATGCTGTAGACGTTACGCCACTTGGTGAACAGCGCTCCCTGTTCGCGGTAGCCGTCCAGCCGGTCGCCCAGATTGTCCAGGCCCTGAGTCACTTTCTCGCCGCCGCTGCCGGCGAGCTCGATCACACCCTTGTCGACCTTGATGCCCGGGACGATGTCCTGCTGCTCGCAGGCCGCCGGGATCATGACCCCGTCATCGTTGTGCTGGCCCAGCGTTTCCTCGAAGAAGATGATGCCACTGACGTACTCTCCAATGCCCGGCGTGCTGGACAGGAGACTCCGGTAGAAGCGCCGGTTCTCCTCGGTGGACTCGATGCCATGATCGGACAGTCGCTTGGTGATGGTGGGATAGCTCTCATCGGCGGCCAGGATGCCCCGTCCGGGACTGGTCAGGCGCTCGATGGTGCGCTGCATTTGCCCGATATGGTCCATGGTTCTCGGTCCTCCTTGCATGGATGATTTTGGCAGCGAAGTCTAAAGGGGTTTGACCCGACAGACCAGTCATTGCTGCTCCGCATCATCGTCGGCGGCCGGTGCGTATCGGCGCATCCAGCGCCGCATCGCGTAGAAGACGAGAATGCTGAACGCAGCGAGTCCCATCAGGACCATCAGGCCGGCCAGGTCCGGGTCGAGAAGCAGGCGCTTGGTCTGGTTGCCCACCGCTGCAATGACCGCGATGCCCGGCACTGTGCCGATAAGCGTGCCGTTCAAATACGGCCAGAAGCCGATGGCCGAGGCACCCGAGAGCAGGCTCACGGCATGGAAGTGCGCCACGGGCATGACGCGCAGGGCGGTGACAATCATGGTTCCGTGCCGGCCGGCCCTGGCATTGAGTCGTCTCAGCGTGGGCCCGCCCAGTCGGCGCAGGGGCTCGGCGCCCAGCAGGCGTCCGAGCAGAAAACCACTCAATGCCGAGGCAATGGTGCCGGCGTTGGCCAGCAGGAAGCCGCCGACCGGGCCATACACCAGGATGGTGGCGACCACCATGACCGTCAGCGGGAGAAAGGCGATGCCGGCGCCGATGTAGAGGAGGATGAGGACCGGGACCGCCCAGGGCTGTTCCCGGAGTCGGGCACCGAGCTCGAGCAGTCGACCCAGCTCGGTGTATGCCTCGAGGTTGTAGACCTGCCAGAGCGCGATCACACCGCCCGCGATGGACGCGACCATCATGCTCCGCCATAGCAGCGGCCAGCGGCGCCGAATGGCCTCGCGCCATTCAGCCCGCGTCGGCATCGTCGCGCAGAACCTTCCCTCGAACACGGCGCATGCCGATGGCGACCATGGCCACCACCACCGGGATACTCAGCGCGGTGGCGATATCGGCATCAACCATCAGCCCGGACTCACTCAGGCCCTTGAAGGCATAGCCGATGAGCGAGACGGCATAGTAGCTGAGGATGACCACCGAGAGTCCCTCGACCGTTTCCTGGAGCCGAAGCTGCAGGCGAGCGCGGCGGTTCATGGAGTCGAGCAGGTCGCGGTTCTGGGCCTCCAGGGCTACGTCCACCCGGGTCCGCAGCAGGTTCGCGGCGCGACTGACCCGTCTGGACACCCGCTCCAGGCGCTCGCCCATGTGCACACAGGTATCGAGGGCTGGCGCCAGTCGCCGCTCCATGAACTCATCCAGCGTGCTGACGCCCTCGATGCGCTGCTCCCGCAGGGCCTTCAGGCGCCGCCGCACCAGGGTGCCGTAGGCGGCGGTGGCGCTGAAGCGGAAGTTGGTCCGGGCCATCATGCGCTCGACCCGGGCGGAGAGTGCCGACAGAGCACTCAGCAGGTCGCGCTCGTCGGCGAGTTCGGCGACGGTGGAGAGCCGATCCATGAGCGTCCCCAGCCGGGTCTCCATGTCGGTAATGTCCGGCGACAGTTCCCGCGCCAGCGGGAACCCCAGCAATGCCATGAATCGGTAGGTCTCGAGTTCGAGCAGGCGCTGGATCAGGCGGCCAGCCTGCATGGGGTTGAGCGACTCGTCGACGACGAGGAAGCGCAGGAACCCATCGCCATCGGCGAGGAAATCCGTCCAGACCGAGGCGGCGCCGCCGCTGCATCGACTGCCGGCGAGGCTGTCGGGCTGAAAGCAACGGGCGAGGGCGTCCGGGCTGGTATCGGCCTTGGCGGCCGGCACCAGGCTGACATGCATCGCGGCAAGCAGTTCGCCGGGCAGACCGGGCAGCCACTGGGCGGGAAGCCGCTGCATGGCCGGTTCGGCGAACGGTGCCGATTCATCGCCATTGACGAAGACAGTGTAGGTGGAAAACTCGGTATGCCGCTCCCAGCGCAGGCGGAAGCCATGCGCCTGGAGGATGAAGTGTCCGGCCTCGGCGTCCGGCGGGTCGATCTGGAGCCGTTCGCACAGCTCGGTCATGTGGGCGACCTCGGCACTGCGTCCGCTGGTCCCGGTATGCAGGACCAGATGCGACACCTGCAGTGGCCCCTCGAGGCTTTCGAAGGGGCGGGCATGCGCCTCCCGGAGCAGTGCATCGCGTAGCGGATGAGCGGTGATGCCGGTGTTGTCGGCCATGATTCCGGTGATTCCTCGGCAGTGATGCGCGCACGCTAACGCCGGCCAGCGATGCGGACAAGTAGCGTCCGTCCCGTCGGCCGCCGTATCATGCCGCCATGGGACCAAGAAACCTGAATGATACGCCGGTCGTCCTCGCGATGCTGATCGCCAACGGGCTCGGCTTCGTGGCCTATCTGCTGCTCGGACCGTCGATGGTGATCGGCTTCGGCCTCTGGCCGCTGGGCACGGAAGGGCTGAATGCCCGCCTCGGCGGCGGCGGTATTCCCGGCTTCCAGATCTGGCAGTTGTTCACTTACGGATTCCTGCATGGCGGCATGCTGCATCTGTTCGTGAACATGTTCGCGCTGTGGATCTTCGGCACGGCGCTTGAGAGCTTCTGGGGCTCTCGCCCCTTTCTCGCCTACTATCTGGTCTGCCTGGTGGGCGCGGGCCTGATTCAGCTCGTCGTGGCCACCATGGCGGCGGATAGCGGCAGCATCTATCCGACCATCGGGGCCTCCGGCGCGGTGTTCGGCATCCTGCTCGGTTTCGCCATGATGTTCCCCAATCAGCAGCTGGTGCTGCTGTTCCCGCCCATTCCGATCAAGGCGAAGTATTTCGTCATCCTCTACGGTGCGTTCGAGCTGTATGCCGGGGTGACCGGCTCGATGTCGGGTGTGGCGCATTTCGCCCACCTGGGCGGCATGGCCTTCGGGCTGCTCATGATCCTCTACTGGCGTGGCCAGCTGCCCATCAAGCCGCGCCGACGATTAATGCGCTGATCCGGCCACCGGCGTTGCCGGATCGACCCGGGTCGTCACGGCAGTGATGGCCTCCGCGGCCAGGCTCAGCTGCCGATCGGCCTGCTCGACGCCCATCAGCTGCCGGCGCCATGCCTCACCACCGGGTAGCCCCTGCAGATACCAGCCGATGTGCTTGCGCGCCACACGAACACCCTGGACCGATCCGTAGAAGTCATGCAGCGCCTGCAGATGACCGAGCATCCATCGCTGGATATCATCGGGCGCCGGCGGTGGCAGGAACTCTCCGGTGTCGATGAAATGCTGCGCCTCCCGGAATATCCACGGCCTTCCCTGGGCGGCGCGACCGATCATGACGGCGTCGCAGCCCGTGGTCTCGATCAATCGGCGCGCCGCCGCCGGCCTGGTGATATCGCCGTTGCCGATCAACGGGATATCAATGGCCTGCCGAACAGCGGCCAGGGTCTCGTGCTCGGCCTCGCCGCGATACTGCTGATCGCGGGTCCGACCGTGCAGGGCGAGGGCGGCGATGCCGGTGTCCTCGGCGAGGCGCGCGATACGTAAGGCATTGCGATGGTCGGCGCTGGGGCCGGTACGGATCTTGAGCGTCACGGGCACGTCCACGGCGTCCACCACGACGGCGAGGATGCGGGCAACCAATGCCTCATCGGAGAGCAACGCGGATCCGGCCAGCTTGCGATTCACCTTTTTGGCCGGGCAGCCCATGTTGATGTCGACGATATCGGCGCCCTGATCCACGTTGAACCTCGCCGCCTCGGCCATCATGTCGGGATCCGCCCCGGCGATCTGGACAACGCGGGGGGAAGGCTCGCCGCGATGGTCCCGCTTGAGGCGGGATTGACGCGTCTCGCGCAGCGCCGGGTTGGAGGCGACCATCTCCGAGGCGGCCAGGGCGGCACCCAGACGCCGGCAGAGAATACGGAAGGGGCGGTCGGTAACGCCCGCCATGGGGGCGAGGAAGACGGTACCCTCGATTTTGTGCGGGCCGATGTGCATTGCGGCAGGATAGCGGTTGCCGATGTTGTCCACAAAACCTGTGGATAAGATTGTGGATGCTTTCCCGATCACCGGCGCGAAGCCCTTGTGGCATGCGGGGTCTCGTTAAATTGGATGAATCTTCGCCATATTGGACTTATTCAATAATAACAACAGGTTGCGATGTTTCCATTAGAATAGACATTGTCACATTCATCCAAATGCCTTATGCCGCCATAGCGCGTCGCAGCAAACGACCACCGCACCGTCACTGTGCATAACCCTGCGCCTTCGGTAGGCTCTGCCGCAGGCGTTGGCAGCATACGGGCACACCATGACAAGGGCGGTTTTCCTTGATCGAGATACCCTGGATCGTGGCGATCTGGATTTCCGGGCGCTGGATTCGCTCTGCCCCGATTGGGGCAGCCATGGCCGAACATCGCCCGATCAACGCCCCGCGCATATCAACGACGCGGAGATCGTGATCACCAACAAGGTGGTGATGGATGAGGCAACGCTGGCGGCCTGTCCCGCGGTTGGCCTGATCAATGTGGTGGCAACGGGTGTCGACAATATCGATGTCGAGGCCGCCCGGGCACGGGGGATCACGGTGAGCCATTGCCGCGGCTATGGAACCGAGTCAGTCAGCCAGCATGTCATCGGGCTGATGCTGGCGCTCTGCACCCGGCTCGTGGACTATGTGGACGCTGTCCGGCGCGGGCGCTGGGAGCAGTCACCGGATTTCTGCCTCCTCGACTATCCGATCAGCGAACTGGCAGGGCAGACGCTGCTGGTGGTGGGTTACGGTACGCTGGGCGCGGCGGTGGCGCAAAAGGCCGACGCCCTCGGCATGCGGGTCATCATCGCCGAGCGTCCCGGCGTCACGACACCGCGGGAGGGCCGTGTCCGGTTTGAAGATGGCATCAGCGAAGCGGATATCGTCACGCTGCACTGTCCGTTGACGGAGACCACCCGGGGCATGATTGACGCGGCCGTCCTCAGGCGTATGAAATCAAGTGCGCTATTGATCAACACCGCCCGGGGCGCGCTGGTGGACGAGCCGGCGCTCGTCGAGGCGCTGCGCACCGGGGCAATCGCTGGTGCGGGGCTCGACGGACTGTCAAGAGAACCGCCGGTAACGGGTAACCCGCTGCTGGCGGCGGGACTGCCCAACCTGCTGATCACGCCGCACAGCGCCTGGGGCAGCCAGCGCGCGAGACAGCGGATCGTCGATCAGACTGTCGAGAATATCCGTGGCTGGCTCGATGGTGAGCCGTTGCGCTGCGTGAACTGAGGGAGCATCGGGATGACACAGACCGTTTCGGTCATCACGGGCGGCGGCACCGGTATCGGCCGCGCGCTTGCCCTGCGGCTGGCGGAGCAGGGGAATGCCGTCCTGGTGGTCGGCCGACGCGCCCGCCCGCTGGATGATCTGGCAGAACGACAGGCGGGTATCGAGGCCTGTCAGGCCGATGTCAGCACGGGGGAAGGGCAGGCCGCTCTGGAGGCGGCGGTCGGAGCGCGTCCGGTGCGTTTCCTCGTGCACAACGCCGGGGTTCTGACGCCGGTCGGGCCGTTGCTGGCGCAGTCGGCGGAGGCCATCCGCCAGAGCCTCGCGATCAATGTCGAGGCGCCGATCGCGCTGATCCGGCTGTTGCGCGACCGAATGGGCGAGGGGGGTCGCATCCTGAATATCTCCTCGGGGGCGGCCCATCGAGCGCTGCCTGGCTGGGGTGCCTACTGCACCAGCAAGGCCGCGCTGTACATGGTGTATGAGGTCCTCAAACAGGAGCTGGTCGGTAGCGGCATCGCCATTGGCAGCCTGCGGCCGGGCGTCGTGGATACACCCATGCAGTCGTTGATCCGCGCCCAGGATGAATCCGATTTCCCGGCCGTGGAGCGGTTCCGCGCCCTCAAGGAAGCCGGCGAGCTGACGAGTCCTGAGGATGTGGCCCGCTTCATCGACGCGGTGCTCGGCCTGCCAGTGGAGACCTTCAGTCGTGGCGAGTGGGACATCCGCGAACACTGGGATGAGGTGATCGGCACCTAACCGGCAAGGATCTTTTCGACTTCCTCGTCGCTGACCTGCGGGAACGCGTCGAATGCCTGGCTGACCGCCATGAACCCGGCCGGCTGGCTCGGGCAGACAACTGCATCGGCGGCCTGCTCGAGACGCCGGACCACCTCCGGGGCCGCCACACCGAGCGCGACGGTGACGCTGGATGCATTGGCGCCGCGGACCGCGTTCACGGCGGCCTCGACCGTGGCGCCGGTGGCGGCACCATCGTCCACGATAATCACATCGCGGCCCGAGAGGGGCTGCCGTGGCTGGCCATACCGCCGGCGTCGCGCGGCCAGGACGGATCTCTCTTCCTCGATCTCGCGGCGGACGGCGTCATCATCCATGGATGTGTGCGCATGACTGGAAAGTGCGACCTGACCGGACTCGTCCACTGAGCCAATGGCATATTCCGGATTGCCCGGGGCCCGGATCTTGTGCACGAGCACTACATCCAGCGCGGCGCCCAGCCGCTTCGCCACAATACTGGCCATCGGAACGCCGCCACGGGGAATGCCGAGGACCACCGGCGCGGACCACTGGCGTCCGGCGAGAATGTGGGCCAGCTGGTTGGCGGCGTCCTGGCGGTTCTGGTAGCGAATATCGGTCATGCCCCTTGGAGGGCCGTGGGCGTCCGGGGTTCCGGCTCGGGCGAGCGATCCATCACACCCCGGCTCAAATCTGGTATTTAACATAATATATATTATACGCAGTGAACCGTTGATGCGGCTGGCGCGTCACATCCGATATGCCTGTGCGCAACCGCGATATCGCCAACGCCTTCGAGACACTCGCGGACCTTCTGGAAATTGGTGATGCCAATCCCTTCCGGGTCCGGGCCTACCGTAATGCCGCCTCAACCGTCCGTGACCAATCGCGACCGATTCGTGACATGCTCGCCGCCGGTGAGGATCTCACCGAATTGCCGAATATCGGCGATGACCTCGCCGGTCAGATCGAGCGCTTTGTCGAAACCGGCCATCTGGCGCGACTGGATGCCGCCACCGACAAGCTGCCGGCCGGGCTGACCGCATTGCTGGATATCAACGGCATCGGGCCGAAGCGTGCCCACGCACTCTATGAGGGCCTGGGCGTGACCAGCGTCGACGAATTGGCTGCCGCCGCGCGAGATCAGCGTGTCCGGGCATTGTCCGGGTTCGGCGAGAAGGCCGAGCAGCGAATCCTCCATGAGATCGAGCGCCAGGCCCGCCATTCGCCGGCCCGGACACTGCTTGCGGATGCCGAGGAAATGGCGGAATCCCTGTTGGACTGGATCCGTCAGCGCGCCGGGGTCGACAAGGCGGCGATTGCCGGCAGCTACCGGCGTCGCCGGGAGACTGTGGGCGATCTTGATGTGGTGGTCACGGCAAGCGATCCGGCGGCGGTCTCGCGTGCCGTCACCCGCTACGAGGATGTCGGGGAAGTCATCTCCAGCGGCGAGACGCGCACGACGCTGCGACTCCGGGGCGGCTTGCAGGTGGATATCCGGGTCGTGCCGGCGCGTGCCTATGGCGCGGCGATGCATTATTTCACCGGGTCCCGGGATCATAATATCGCCCTGCGACGACGGGCCCAGGGGCACGGCTGGAAGCTTAACGAGTACGGCCTTTTCAAGGATGATCAAATCATTGCGGGGGATACCGAAGAATCGGTCTACGAAGCGTTTTCCCTGCCCTGGATCCCCCCGGAACTTCGCGAGAATCGGGGCGAGATCGAGGCCGCCGAGGAGGACGCCCTGCCGACGCTGATCGAGGTCGCGGAGATCCGGGGCAACCTGCATACCCATACCACGGCAACGGACGGCAAGGCCGATCTCGAGGAGATGGCCGAGGCGGCCCGGGACCGCGGATGGCGCTATCTCGGTATCAGCGACCACTCCCGCGCCGTGCGCGTCGCCAATGGGCTGGATGCCGACCGCCTGGCGCGGCAGATCGATGAAATCGATGCCCTCAATGAGCGCCTCGACGATCTGGTGATCCTGAAGTCCTGCGAGGTGGATATCCTGCGTGACGGATCCCTGGATCTGCCGGACAGCATTCTCGAGCGGCTCGATTACGTGATGGGCGCCATGCACGGTCAGCTGGGGCTGGAACGGCGGGCACAGACCGAGCGGATACTTGAGGCCATGGATCACCCGCTCATGCGGATCATCGCCCACCCCACCGGCCGGCTGATCGGCCGTCGCGGTCCGGTGGCGCTGGACCTGGACCGTATTTTCGAGGCGGCCGCACGGAACAGGATTGCGCTTGAAATCAATGCTCAACCCAAACGTCTTGACCTGGATGATCAGAATGCGCGGGCGGCCCGGGATGCCGGCGTCATGCTGGTCATCGGCACCGATGCCCACAGTCCGGCGCAGCTCGATTTCATGCGACACGGTGTGGATCAGGCGCGACGCGCCTGGCTTTCCGGCAGCGATGTGCTCAACACCCGTCCCCTCAATCAATTACGCGACTGGCTGGCACGCGGGCGGTCGGCTGATGGATAATCCCCGGCTGGCAAGCAGCAGGCGAAGACATGCATCCGGCCGAGGACACCCATCTCATCCGCGAAGTCACGGTTGATGACACAACGATCGTGTTGCTCGGCACCGCGCATGTCTCGTCGCAGAGCGTGGCGGATGTGCGCCGCGAGATCGACCGCGAGGACTATGACGCGGTCGCCGTGGAGCTCTGCGAAAGTCGCTATCAGAGCCTGACCGACCCCGCCGCCCTGGAGAAACTGGACCTGTTCCAGGTCCTGCGCAGCGGCCGGGCCGGCATGGTCATGGCGAGCCTCGCCCTCGGCGCCTATCAGCAGCGGCTGGCGGACCAGTTCGATATTCGCCCGGGTGCGGAACTCGAGGCGGCGGCCCGGGGGGCCAAGCGTCGTCGCCTCCCCCTGTGGCTGATCGACCGCGATATCGGCACCACGCTCAAGCGTATCTACCGCGGCGTGCCCTGGTGGCAGCGCCCGTCCCTGTTCATGGGCCTGTTCGGCAGCCTGTTCTCGCGGGACGAGGTCAGCGCCGCGGATATAGAGAAGCTCAAACAGGGCGACATGCTCGAGGCGACGTTCAGCGAGTTCGCCGCGGGTTCAGCCACCCTGTTCGAGCCCCTGATCGCCGAGCGCGACCGATACATGGCCGCACGCCTGCTGGAGTCGATCCATGCCGCCGATACCCCGCCGCGCCGGATACTGGCGGTGGTGGGCGCCGGTCATCTGGCCGGGCTCCAGGCAGCACTGAACGAGGGCATTGCCGAGCCCAGGCAGGCCTGCGAGTCGCTCGAGGCCATCCCGCGCCCGGCACGCTGGCCGAAAGTCATCCCCTGGGTGGTGGTGGCCGTGATACTGACCGGTTTTGCCATCGGCTTCAGCCGCAGCACCGATCTGGGCTGGCAGCTGGTCACTGACTGGGTGCTGATCAATGGTGGACTCTGTGCCCTGGGGGCCGCCCTCGCCCGCGGTCATCCCTTTACCGTGATCGGCTCGTTCCTGGCCGCTCCCCTGACCTCGCTCAATCCGACCATCGGCGCGGGGTTCGTGGCGGCGGCGATCGAGTTGTTCAGCCGTCGCCCCCGCGTGGAGGATTTCCGGGGGCTTCGCGATGCCGTCTCGGACTGGCGCGGCTGGTGGCGGAACCGGGTGGCGCGGACCCTGCTCGTCTTCCTGTTTGCCACCATCGGCTCGGCCGTCGGCACCTACCTGGCCGGATTCCGCATCATCGAGCAGCTCGTCTAGCTGGAGACCGGGGCGGATTGCGCCCGCGGGAAGCAGGCAAAGAAGTTCTCCGCGGTCCGATCGGCGACAGTGGCGGCGGGCATTTTCTTCAGGTCAGCGAGGCATTCGATGACCGCCTGGACCCAGCCCGGACGGTTCTCCTGTCCGCGATGGGGCACGGGCGCCAGATAGGGACAGTCGGTTTCCACCAGCAGTCGGTCCATCGGCAGGCCTTTTGCGGTCTCGCGCAATGCCTCCGCACGGCGGAACGTCAGGATCCCTGACAACGACAGGTAGAACCCCAGATCCAGCATCCCCCGGGCGATGTCCGCGTCCTCGACGAAGCAGTGAATAACGCCACCCACCGTCTCTGCGCCCTCCTCCCGGAGAATACGGAGCGTATCCGCGGGCGCCACGCGGCTATGAACGATGATTGGCCGACGGGCCTGCCTCGCTGCCTCGATATGGCGGCGGAAACGCGCCTGCTGCCAGCCGTAGTCCCCCTGTCCGGCGCCATAGTCGAGCCCTGTCTCGCCGATAGCGACAACCGCCGGGTGATCCGCCATGGCCGCCAGCGCCTCGGCTGATGGGTCGGCACCCTCACCGCAGGGGTGGACCCCGACCGACGTGAAAACCTCCGGGTGACGCTCGCTGAAGGCGATCAGGGCGTCTTTTTCCTCGGCCGCAACCGCCACATTCAGGAAGGCATCGACACCGGCCCGTTTCGCCTCGTCCAGCGCCGCATCGGCGCTCTCCGGGCGCTCCAGGAGGTGAAAATGGCAATGGGAATCAACGATCATCCTTCACTCCAGACCAGAAAAAGCGCTTCCATGGACAGCTCCCGACTGAGGCTCTGGCCCGCGGCGCCGCGCAGCGAGAGCAGGCGTTCGGAGATCCGGCTTGTCCGGTTCAGATCCAGGCGCGCCCGCAGCGCCTCCGCCCCGGCGAGGCCCGACATCGCCGCGCCCGGATCCGCCTGGGCGCGCATGAGCTGGATGGCGAGTCTCTGCATCAGCCGCGTTGTCTCCAGCGCACCCACTGCCTGCCACTCGGCCGCGGCCTCCACGACCCCGCGGCGACCGGCGACCACGGCGTCGATGGCGGCCACGAGGCTGTCGAGCCTCTCTGTGCCATTCCGGCCGGCCAGCGCCAGGGCCGTCAGCGGGCTGCCGCCCGCCAGCTCCAACATTTCGCCGGCCTTGTCGACACCCTGCGCCCGCAGCCACTCGATGGCCAGCGCCGGTGCCGGTGTGCCAAGGCGGTAGTGCTGGCAGCGACTCCGTATCGTCGCACCCAGTCGCCCCGGTTCATGGCTGCCGAGGAGGATCACCATGCCCGCGGGTGGCTCCTCGAGGGTCTTCAAGAGGGCGTTGGCGGTGTGCCGGTTCATCGCCTCCGCGGGCATGACCAGTGCCACACGATAGCCGTTGTACTGGCTCGTGCGATGAGTGAATTCGGTCAGTGTCCGCGCCGACTCGATCTTGAGGATTCCGCTGCCGTCGCGCTCCGGCTCGATCAGTATCTGATCCGGGTGGCTGCCGGCGATCCGCAGTCGACAGCCGCGGCATGTTCCGCAGGCGGCACCACGATCGGGGGCCTCACAGAGCAGCCGGGCCATCATGGCGAGCGCCAGTGGACGCTTGCCGGTGCCGGCCACGCCGCCGAGCAGGATGGCGTGCGGAATACGTCCTGCCTCGGTGGCGCTCAGAAATCGCCGCCAGGCGTCGACCTGCCATGGCAGCGGTGCCTGGGGTGCGGGAACCTCATCCACCGAATCGCGCCTCCAGAGCGGCGTTAATGCCATCCCTGACCCGGGCCGGCGTACCGCTCGAGTCGATGCGCCGGACCCGCGCGGGTTCCTGCTCCGCGATGGCGGCGTAGCCACTGCGGACGGCCTCGAAGAACCGGGCCTGCTCGGACTCGAAACGATCCGGACGACTGCGGCCCGCCGCCCTTTCAAGCCCGAGGGTCACCGGGAGGTCCAGCCAGAGTGTCAGGTCCGGCGCAAGATCCGGGTGGACCCACTCGCCGAGTGATCGGACCCGCTCGATGCCGAGGCCGCGTCCCATGCCCTGGTACGCGATGCTGGCATCGGTGAAGCGGTCGCAGACCACCCATCGGCCGGCGGCCAGTGCGGGCCGGATGACCCGGTCGAGGTGCTCGGCGCGAGCGGCGAACATGAGCAGCACCTCGGCCTCGGCCGACATGCCACCCTCGCGATGCCCCAACAGAACATCCCGGAGCTCCTCGCCGAGCGCCGTACCGCCGGGCTCGCGGGTAAGCAGCGGGTCGCCACCCTGCGCCTGCACCCAGTCGCGAATGGTGTCGATCGCGGTGGTCTTGCCGGCGCCCTCGATGCCCTCGACGGTGATGAAATGCGATCCACCCATACGCCTAATCTCCCTGTCCCAGCTGGTAGCGACGCACGGCGGCGTTATGTGCCTCCAGGGTGACCGAGAAGACGTGGCTGCCGTCGCCGCGGGAGACAAAGTAGAGGCTGTCACCGTCGGCGGGATCGACGGCGGCCCGGATCGCGGCGGCGCCCGGCAGTGCGATCGGGGTGGGCGGCAGGCCATGGCGGGTATAGGTGTTGTACGGCGTATCGGTCCGCAGATGCACGCGCCGGAGATCGCCGTCAAAGGCCTCACCCAGACCGTAAATGACCGTCGGGTCGGTCTGGAGCCGCATGCCACGCTCAAGGCGTCGGCTGAAGACGCCGGCGATCCGCCGCCTCTCCTCTGCCAGGCCGGTCTCCTTCTCGATGATGGAGGCCAGGATCAGCGCCTCGTCGGCGCTGTTGATCGGCAGCGCCGGGGCCCGGTCCTGCCAGGCGTCCGCCAGCACCGCCTCCAGTTCGCGATTGGCCCGACGCAGGATATCGACCTCGGATGTTCCACGGGGGAAATGATAGGTCTCGGGAAGGAAACGCCCCTCCGCCGGGACGGATTCGCGGCCGATGGCGGCCATGATCTCCGCGTCGGTGACCCCCGCCTCGAGTGTCCGCTTGACTGCCGGATGCGCATGGACGGCGGCGAGCAGCTCGTCAAAACGCCAGCCCTCGATGATGGTGAGCCGGTACTGGACCACTTCGCCATCCACCATGCGCTGGATCAGTCCGGCGGCCGTCGTGTCCGGATCGATCGCGTACTCCCCCGCCTGTATGCGGCTGGCCAGGCCTTTCCATCGGGCATAAAGACGTAGCAGCCAGGGCTGATCCACCAGGCCACGCTCGGAAAGCTGCGTGGCAACGCCGGCAAAACTGGTCCCGGCCGGGACTTCGATGACCTCGGACCCGCCCGTGGCCAGCGGTGCACCCTCGATGCGCTCGATCGCCAGTGCCGCGACGAGCGCTGCGGTGATCGCCAGCGCCAGCAGGATCACGCCCGCCGTCATGGCCCCATGCCGCCGGTTCATCGCGTCACGACCTCGGGCATCAGCGCGAGCCGATGCTCGGCGATACGCCCCTGCAGCCAATGCGCCCGCGGTGAGTGGGGAACAGGCGTCTGATTGATGCGACGGACGGACCAGAGCCCGACAAGGCTGTTGGTGAGCATGATGCCGTGGGATCCCATCAAAGCCTCCGCATTCAACGAGGCGCGCTCGACGTTAACACCGCTGGACTGTGCGCCGTTGATCAGCCACTGCTGCATGATGCCATCCACGCCGCATTCGCGTGTGTCCGGAATCAGCAGTCGATCGCCTGCGTCAACCAGGATATTCGATGACGTCGCCTCGATGACCTGACCACCCGTCGATCGCATCAGTCCCTCCGCAATGGCCGAATCGTTCCATTCGGCGCGGGCAAGCACCTGTTCGAGGCGGTTGAGATGCTTGATACCGGCGAGTGCGGGCTGGATCGCGAGCCTTGTATCGCACCAGCGCACATCGATGCCCGCCCGCCACCAATCAACCGGTCGTTCGGGTGCGGGCAGGACGCGGGTGATCCGCGTGCAGCGGGACGACCGCGGTGGCGCGTATCCCTGACCGCCCACACCACGCGTCACAGTCAGGCGCAATACGCCGTAGCGCGGCAGATCGGTCTGATCGAGATCGGATTGCCAGTCCCCCGGCTGCGGCAGGCTGAGGCCCAGGCGCCGACAACCGCGCTCGAGCCGCTGGAGATGCTCCGTGAGTAGCCGGGGCTCACCGTCGACCACCGCAATGGTCTCGAAGACGCCATCGCCATAGGCGAGGCCGCGATCCGCCACATCGATGGTGGCCGCCGGGCGGCCATTCACCAGGCAGTCGGCGTCAGGCCGGATCACGCGTCCAGGGCGCGGAAGATGACGGTGCCGTTGGTTCCACCGAAGCCGAACGAATTGGAAAGCGCCGCGCGAATCCTCTGATCGCGGGCCTCGTGCGGCACGAAGTCCATGTCGAGGTCCTCGTCCGGCGCATCCAGGTTGATAGTCGGCGGTAGCACGCTGTCGCGCATGGCAAGCAGCGTGAATACGGCTTCCACGCCGCCGGCGGCACCCAGCAGATGCCCGGTCATGGACTTGGTCGAACTCACCGGCAGCCGTTTCGCGTGTTCCCCGAAACTGCCCATCACCGCCTGGACCTCGGCGCGGTCACCGGCCGGCGTAGAGGTGCCATGGGCATTGATGTAATCAATTTCCCCGGGGTTCATTCCGGCATCCTGCAATGCCAGGTCCATGCAGCGCTGCGCCCCCTCCCCGCTGTCCGCGGGCAGCGTCATGTGATGGGCATCGCCGCTCATGCCGAATCCCGACACCTCGGCATAGATCGGTGCGCCACGACGGCGGGCATGTTCGTACTCCTCCAGCACCAGCACGCCGGCACCATCGCCAAGGACGAACCCGTCACGATCGCGGTCCCAGGGGCGACTCGCCCCCTGCGGATCGTCATTGCGGGTGGACAGCGCCCGGGCGGCGGCAAAGCCGCCAAGCCCGGTTGGCGTGGTGGCGAACTCCGCCCCACCGGCGATCATGGCATCGGCATCGCCGTAGGCAATCATGCGGGCGCTCATGCCGATATTGTGCGTGGCGGTGGTACAGGCCGTGACGGTTGCGACATTCGGCCCCTTCGCGCCCAGGAGGATGGACAGATTCCCGGAGACCATGTTGATGATCGCGCTGGGGATGAAAAACGGGGTGATTCGGCGGGGCCCCGACTCGAGGTAGCTCTTGTGGCCTTCCTCGATGGAATGGATGCCGCCGATGCCGGACCCCACCGAGATACCGACCCGCTCGGCGTTGGCCTCGGTAATCTCCAGGCCGGCATCACCCAGTGCATCCATCGCGGCGGCAATGCCGTAGTGGATGAACGGATCCATTTTGCGGGCGTCCTTGCGGCTGATATAGCGGGTCACGTCAAAGTCCCGGATCTCGCCACCGAAGCGCACTGCGAACTGTTCGGTATCGAAACGCGCGATCGGTGCGATGCCACTCTCGCCGCGTTTGATCCGGTCCCACGCAAGCTCGATCGTATTCCCCATCGGAGAGACGATTCCGAGCCCCGTGACGACGACCCTTCTTCCGTTCACCCGCGTAATCCCCCGCTCAATGTTATGGGCATGCGAACAGGGCCGGTCGATGCCGGCCCCGTCCGCTTACCTTCCGGTTGTCCGAGCCCTGGTCCAGGCCCGAGGTTATTCCTCGAGATGGCGATTGATGTAGTCGATCGCCTGCTGGACGGTGGTGATCTTCTCGGCCTCCTCATCGGGGATTTCGCACTCGAACTCCTCCTCGAGGGCCATCACCAGCTCGACCGTGTCCAGCGAGTCGGCGCCCAGATCGTCGACGAAAGAGGCCTCGGACGTCACCTCGTCCTCCTTTACCCCCAGTTGTTCAACGACGATCTTCTTGACTCTTTCCTCGATACTGCTCATCTCGCTCCTACCTCTCGGATTGCGGAATTGGGGCCA
>CAJXND010000035.1 GCA_913056385.1 uncultured Ectothiorhodospiraceae bacterium | reverse complement strand
TCCATGGGCTTTTTCGTGCTGCTGATCATCTCGGCCTCGATCGGGTTCCTGCTCTGGTATCACTTTGACCGCGGGGCCTACCAGATTGAGCCGTTGGTGCCGGCGCTGAACAGCTACTGGATGAAGATTCACGTGCCGACAAACTTCGTTGGTTATGGCTGTTTTGCCATTGCCGCCATGCTGGGCGTGGCCTATCTCATCCGGGCCCGGGTCTCTGATGACAGCCCCTGGGCCGAGCGGCTGCCCACCCTCAAGCAGATCGACGATGTGAGCTACCGCGCCATCGCCCTCGGTTTCGCCTTCTTCACGGTGGCGACCATTCTCGGTGCGCTCTGGGCGGCCGAAGCCTGGGGAGCCTACTGGTCCTGGGATCCGAAAGAGACCTGGGCGCTGATCGTCTGGCTCAACTATGCGGCGTGGCTTCATCTGCGCTACACCAAGGGGCTGCGTGGCAAGCCCATGGCCTGGTGGGCGATTATCGGGCTGTTCATCACCACCTTCGCCTTCCTCGGTGTGAACATGTTCCTGTCCGGTCTGCATTCCTACGGGGAGCTGTAAAATGTTCGACTTCCAGGCAGCTATCCTCCGGAGTCCAATAATGCAGCGTTTTTCCATTGTCCGTCTCGGCCGGACCGCGGCCATTGTGCTGATGCTTGCCGGCCTGTTCGGGCTCGGTTCGGCCCAGGCGCAGCAGGGTTACAGCGTGCTGGACACCCCGCAGCCAACAGATGCGCCGGCGGGGGCGGTCGAGGTGCGCGAGTTCTTCTCCTATGGCTGCCCGCACTGTGCCGATTTCGAGCCGCGGCTCAGCGAATGGACCAGCGAGATGGGGGAGCGCGTTGAAGTCGTCCACACGCCGGTCACCTTCGGCCGGGAGAGCTGGGCCGTGCTCGCGCGGGCCTATTACGCGGCGCGGGCGCTGGACATCCTCGATCAGACCCATGCGGCACTGTTCGAGGCCATTCACGACGATGGCCGGTCCTTCAGCAGCAATGAAGATGTCGCGGCGTTTTACGCCAGCGTGGCCGATGTGACCGAAGCGGATGTTCTCGCGGCGATGAACTCCTTCGCCGTTGATACCCAGCTCAATCGGGGCGAGCGCCTGGTCAATGCCTACCGGGTACCTGGAACGCCCGCCATGGGCGTGGCCGGCAAATATCTGATTGATGTCCGCGCGGCCGGCGGCCAGCGGGGCATGCTGGATGTTGCCGAATCGCTGGTTGTCGAAGAGAATGGCGATCAGTAGCCGGTGAGCGAGTCCATCACCTGCGCCGGCGGGTCGACCTCGTCGCCGCCGGCGGCCGAGGCCACGCCTTGGTCGGCGGCAGGTCTGCCGGCGCGTTTGCGGCTCATGAGCTTCAACATCCAGGCCGGCATCCAGACCCGCTACTATCATCAGTATTTCACCCGCGGGTGGCGCCATGTCCTGCCGGACAGCAAGCGCGTTCCCAATCTGCGACGGATCGCCTCGCTGATCCGGCGCTTCGACCTGGTCGGGCTACAGGAGCTGGACGGGGGCAGCCTGCGTAGTGGATTCGTCGATCAGACGGCCTTTCTGGCCGATACGGCAGAGTTCCCGCACTGGTATTCGCAGACAAACCGGCCCCTGGGGCGCCTCGCCCAGCACAGCAATGGCCTGCTCAGCCGTCTCTCGGCACGCCGCGTTGACGAACACCGGCTTCCCGGGCGCATACCGGGGCGCGGGGCACTGATCGTCCGCTTCGGCACGGAAGAGGCGGAGCTGATGGTCGTTCTGCTCCATCTGGCGCTCAGCCAGCGCGCGCGGCTGACCCAGCTCGCCTACGTCGCCGACTGCGTCCGCGATTGCCCGCATGTCATTGTGATGGGGGATCTGAACTGCAATTCACGCAGCCCCGAACTCCAATATCTCTGCACCGAAACCGGCCTGCGTGAGCCGTTGCACGATCTGCCGACCTATCCGAGCTGGCGGCCCGAGCGGAATATCGACCATATCCTCGTCAGCCCGAGCCTTTCCGTGGAGTCAGCGGAAGTCCTCGATGCCCCGCTGTCCGATCATCTGCCCATGACCATGGTGGTTAATCTGCCCGAGGGTTTACGTGGCGGGTAGCGGCGAGCGACGGCGAACCGGCTAGCCCGTAGTGGAGCGGGAAACCATCGGCCCGAGCGCCTGCCAGATGTTCTCGAGAATCCGGGGCTGGGCGCGGGTATTGGGGTGAATGCCGTCATCCTGCATCAGCGAGGGCTGCTCGGCGACACCGGCCAGAATCTTCGGGACGTAGGCCACGCCGGTTTCCCTGGCCACTTTCTCGTAGACATTACGGAACCGTTCGAGGAAAGCGCTGCCATAATTCGAGGGCAGGCGCACCCCGGCGAGGACAACACGGGCCCCGCTGTCCCGCGCCATGGTTATCATGGCCTCGAGGTTGTCCCGCAGTTCGCTCAAGGACACACCGCGCAGGCCATCGTTGCCGCCCAGCGCGATGACAACGATATCCGGTGCATGGATGTCCAGGGCCTGAGGCAGGCGCGCCCGGGCACCGGCGGTGGTCTCGCCGCTGATGGCGGCATTGACGACCTCCGCCCCGGCACCGAGCCGATCGGCCAGCAGGGCCACCCAGCCCGCCTCGGCGGGCATGTTGTAGGCGGCAGAAAGGCTGTCGCCAAGAACAAGAATACGCGGTCCGGATGTCTGAGCCGCAACCAGGCCCGACAGAGCCAGACCGAAAACAAGCAGTACAGTCAGGAGTCGAGTTCGAATGCCCGGTACCATGGATTCACCCTCTAACGGTTCGCCGGTTCTCGAAGCCCGCGGTCTGGCCATGCGCTTCGAGGCCCCGGAAGGCCGGATCAGCCTGTTCGAAAACCTCGATGTTAGCATTGCGGCCGGCGATTCCCTGGCCATTCTTGGTACCTCGGGGTCCGGCAAATCCACTCTGCTTGGACTGCTGGCCGGTCTGGATCTGCCCAGCGGTGGGACCGTGACGCTGGACGGGCATGATCTGACCACCATGGATGAGGACGAGCGCGCGTCGCTGCGCAGCGGCCGGGTCGGCTTCGTCTTCCAGGCCTTTCACCTGCTACCGGGCCTGACGGCGCTGGAGAACGTCATGCTGCCGGCGGAGCTGGCTGGCGATACCGATGCGAGGAGAAAGGCGACGCACGCGCTGGAACAAGTCGGGTTGGCCGGCCGGGTCGCGCATTACCCGGCCCAGCTCTCGGGCGGCGAGCAGCAGCGTGTGGCGATTGCCCGGGCCTTTATCAGCGAGCCGCGCATCCTGTTTGCCGACGAGCCGACGGGCAATCTTGATCACCGCACGGGTGAACAGATCATCGAGCTGCTGTTCAACCTCAATCGCGACTACGGCACCACGCTGATCCTGGTGACCCATGACCAGGCAGTGGCCAGGCGCTGTGCCCATGTGCGCTATTTGCGCGAAGGCGCGCTGGCGAGGGAGGCGGGCTGATGCTCTCGCTGCGTTTGCTGTACCGCGACTGGCGAGGGGGGGAGCTGCGTCTGCTGGCCCTCGCGCTGGTCATCGCCGTGGCCGCGGTGACCGGCGTCTCCTGGCTCGCGGACCGGGTGGCCGGTGCCACTGAGGCGCGCGCGGCTGACCTGCTCGCTGCCGACCGGGCCGTCGAGTACCCCGAGCCCATTCCCGATGCCTGGCAGGCCAGGGCCGAGGCCGACGGCCTGGATACGGCCCGCATCGCGGTCTTTCCGACCGTGGTCCTCACCGAGAGCGCCAACCGGCTGGTTTCCGCCAAGGCGGTCACTGATGGTTATCCCCTGCGGGGAAGCCTCCGCATTCAGCCGGCGGCCGGCGCTGCCGAACAGCAGCCACCGGGTATTCCCGAACCCGGTACGGCCTGGTTGGAGTCCCGTCTCCTCGGGCTACTGGATCTGGAGGTGGGAGAGACCATTACGCTGGGTGCTCGTGACCTCCGCGTCGCGGCCATCCTCAGTTTCGAACCCGATCGCGGCCAGGGGTTCGGCAGCCTGGCGCCCCGGGTGATGTTCAACCACGCCGATCTTGAATCCACGGAACTCCTCGGTCCTGGCAGCCGGGTCCGGCATAAGCTACTGCTGGCCGGCGACCAGGCCGTGGTCGCACAGTTCACCGATCGGCTGGCCGCCGAGCAGGGCAATGCCGTGGAGATCGAACGGCCCAGCGAGCAGGGACGCGGGGCCGCCGAGGTCATTGAACAGGCCAAGCGTTTTCTCGGCCTCGCCGCGCTGCTGACGGTCATCGTGGCCGGCGTGGCCGTTCTGCTTACCGTTCGCCATTATGCCGAGCGGCAGATCACCGGCGTCGCGGTGATGCGGGCCATGGGTGCCACCCGGCGTCAGGTGCTCCAGCTGTTCGTCGGCAAATTGCTCTGGCTCGGGCTCTTCGCCGGCGCCGTGGGTGCCGCGCTCGGCTACATCCTGCATCTGGCGATGCTTTCGCTGGTAGCTGAGTTGCTCGGTGCCGAGTTGCCCCCGGCGGGGATCCGGCCGTTACTCACCGGCTGGCTGACGTCGGCCGCCGCCCTGCTCGGGTTTGCCCTGCCAACCCTGGTTCGCCTGCGGGATGCACCACCCATGCGGGTGCTGCGCCAGGATCTGGGCAGCGGGCTGCTACGGGCCGGCGTGCCGTTACTGGTTGCAGCGCTCGTCATCCTGGGGCTGATGGCCTGGCAGGCGGGCGATGTCCGGGTGACGCTCAGTGTCTTTGGTGCCGTCGCCGCCACGCTCGCCATCCTCGCGGCCGTGGCGGCTGCCATCGTCCTGGGGGCGAGGGCCTGGTCGCGCCGTGGCGGGCAGCGACGACTGCTCTGGCTAACGGGTTTCACCCGCCGTCCGCTCACGGCGATCATCCAGATCGTCGCGGTCGGTGTCGGTCTGATGAGCCTGTTTCTGCTGGCCGTGGTGCGCAATGACCTGCTCAGCGCCTGGCAGGCCGAGATACCCCCGGATGCCCCGAACCAGTTCCTGATCAACATCCAGTCGGATGAGGTGGAGGGCGTTCGGACCACCCTGGCCGATGCCGGTATGGAAACGGTCTTCTATCCCATGGTTCGCGCCCGTCTCACGGCGCTTAATGGCGAGCCGGTCCGTGCGCAGGACTACGACAGCGCCCAGGCCCGTCGCCTGGCCCGACGGGAGTTCAACCTGTCATGGACTTCCCGGCTGCAGGCGGACAACCGTATCCTGGCCGGTGAGTGGTGGGGTGATCAGCCGGATCCAGCACCGCAGTTGTCGGTGGAGACCGAATTTGCCGAAGAGATCGGCGTGGAAATGGGCGACCGCCTCACCTTCAGTTCCGGTGGCGGCAGCGTCACCGCCGAGGTCACCAGCCTGCGCGAGGTGCGCTGGGAAAGCTTCAACGTCAACTTCTTTGTGCTCGCCACCCCCGGCACCCTTGATGAGCTGCCGCGGACCTGGCTCACCAGCTTCTACCTGCCCCCGCAGAATACCGCTGTGCTCAATGAGCTCATCCGCGAGTATCCCAGCGTAACGCCCATCGATGTCAGCAGCGTCCTGCGTATCGTGCGCACCATCATCGATCAGGGCTCCAGTGTGGTCGAACTCATGGCCCTGCTCACGCTGGCCGCCGGCGTTCTCGTACTGCTTGCCGCCCTGCAGATCACCGGTGAACAACGTCGCTTCGAGAGCGCCCTGCTACGCGCCCTGGGAGCCAGCGGCCGACGTATCCGGGCCATGGCCCGGCTCGAGTTCTGGGTGATCGGTGCGATTGCGGGCGGCCTCGCCGGCCTTGCCGCCACCGGCGCGGGTGTCGTGGTGGCGGAAGTCCTTTTCGACCTCGATTATCCGTTCCGCCCCATGACCCTGCTGGCCGGCGCCTCTGTTGGCCTGATCACCGTCTGGGCCGCGGGCGCGCTCGGCGCACGACGCTACTATCGTGCTTCGCCGATGCGGCTTCTGCGCGAAGGCGGATAACGGGCCAGGTTCTGTCGCTCCCGTCTCCTTGTCCCGGGCTCGCGCGGTGCGCGCAGTGCTTCACGCGGTGGATAACACACCGAAACGCGCCCCGAGGTCGCCCGGGACAAGGAGACGGGATCGACAGGCCATGACACACCACCCGGCCGCGGGCTTATCGGCTCCCTACCTGTCCACTGGGCGATCTTGAGACGCCTGTCTGTTTGTTATCCACCGCGTTCCAGGCCTCGCGTCTCGCGTGAGCCCGGTGGACAGGTAGAGAGCCGATACGGCACTCCGCTCACGGGACGGGTAGTCAGTCGATAAGTCGCGATGCCCCGAATCGGGGGAACCGACCGCCTCGTTGTCGAGCCCAAGAGGATGAATCCTCACAAAGGGAAGCGACATGACGCGTCTGGAACACGCCTTCGAGGAAAACGTGACCGAGCCGGTGCCATGGGATCGGTTGCTGCATGCGACCCTCGGCCGCATGACTGGGGGTATTTCGCCCACCGCGTTACAGCTTGCCTTCTTTGACTGGGCGGGTCATCTCGGCCTGAATCCGGGGCGCCAGAGTGCCTTGCATGAAAAGGCGTTGCGCAAGGCGCTGCGGCTGGCCGCCTACTCCGGTCACTGCCTAGCGGGTGACGAGGAGGGGCGCTGCATCGAGCCGTTGCCCAATGACCACCGCTTCGACGCGCCGGAGTGGGAGCGCTGGCCGTTTTCCTTGATCCACCAGGCCTTTCTGCTGCAGCAGCAGTGGTGGCATGTGGCGACGGCGGGTGTGCCCGGCGTCGATCCGCACCACGAAGAGGTGGTGAATTTCACCGTGCGGCAGATGCTTGATGTGTTCTCGCCGTCGAACTTTCTGCCGACCAATCCGGAGGTGCTGGAGCGGACCATCAGCGAGAATGGCTGGAATCTGGTCCGGGGCGCATCGAACTGGCTGGAGGACGCGCAGCGCGAAATCGCCGGACGGCCCCAGAAGGGCGGCGAGGGCTATCAGGTCGGGCGTGATCTGGCCCTGACACCGGGCAAGGTGGTTCACCGGAATGCCCTCATGGAGCTCATCCAGTACGAGCCGGCGACCGGGACCGTCCACCCCGAACCGGTTCTGATCGTGCCGGCCTGGATCATGAAGTATTACATCCTCGACCTGCAGCCGGGTCGGTCGCTGATCGAATACCTGGTCAAGCAGGGCCATACGGTGTTCGTGGTCTCCTGGAAAAACCCCGGGCCCGATGATCGCGAGATGGGAATGGCCGATTACCGTCGTCTGGGCGTGAACGACGCGCTCGACGCGGTCAATGCCATCGTGCCTGAGCAGAAAGTGCACGGCGTGGGCTATTGCCTGGGTGGTACGCTCCTGACCCTGGCGGCGGCGGCCATGGCCCGCGACGGTGACGATCGCCTCGCGACCCTGTCCCTGCTGGCGGCTCAGACGGACTTCACCGAGCCAGGCGAACTGGATCTGTTCATCGACGAGTCACAGGTCTCGTTCCTGGAGGACGTCATGTGGGCACGGGGCTATCTGGGCCGGGATCAGATGGCCGGCGCCTTTCATCTGCTGCGTTCCCAGGACCTGGTCTGGTCCCGGCTCGTGCGGAATTACCTGATGGGCGAGCGCGAGGAGATGTTCGACCTGATGGCATGGAATGCGGATGCCACTCGGCTGCCCTACCGCATGCACAGCGAGTATCTGCGCCATCTGTTCCTCCATAATGATCTGGTGGAGGGCCGCTACGACATCGACGGACGGCCGGTCTCGGTGGGTGACATCGATGCGCCGATCTTCTCGGTGGCGACACAGAAGGATCACATCGCACCCTGGCACTCGGTCTACAAGATCGTCCGGCTGGCGCGGACGGATGTCACCTTTCTACTCACGCGAGGCGGTCACAACGCAGGCATCGTCAGTGAGCCCGGTCACCCGCGGCGCCACTATCAGGTGAAGCATTTCCAGCCCCTGGGGCGGACCTATCCCGCGGAACGTTTCGAGCGCGAGACGCCGCGCGAGGAAGGGTCCTGGTGGCTGGCCTGGCAGCAATGGCTGGCCGAACGCTCGGGTGACCCTGTCCCGCCACCATCCATCGGTGCGCCCGAGCGGGGTTATGTCCCGTATGCCGATGCGCCCGGCGAATACGTGCTCGTGCACTAAGACGGGCCAGGGTCTGCCTCAGCGCTCGCCCACCGGCAGGCCCTGGAGGTATTCCGCCCACTGCCAGTCGGGGTCGCCGAGCACGACAAAATTGGGGTTGAGGATGGACTCCTTGGCGTTGTAGCGCAGTGTCACGCCGTCGGGGCGGATGACCATGCCGCCGGCGGCTTCGACCACGCACTGGGCAGCGGCGCTGTCCCACTCCGAGGTCGGCCCGAACCGGGGGTAGCAGTCTGCCGCGCCCTCGGCCACCAGACAGAACTTGAGCGAGCTGCCCATCGAGCGCGTCTCGAACTCGGGCAGCCGCTGCAGGAGTTCCTCCACGCGCGGATGACGATGTGAGCGGCTCACCACGACGGTCAGGCGATCGGTGGCCACGCGGCGGGTGCGGATATCGTGGCGGCCCTGGGTGTCGCGGCGCTCGGCCCGACACCGCTGTGTTCCCGAATCCTCGCCGATGACGGGCCAACGGAGACCCATCCAGGTGGTGGACAGAACGGGGGCATGCACGACCCCGATCGCCGGTGCCTGATGCTCGATGAGCGCGATGTTCACGGTGAACTCGCCATTGCGCTTGACGAACTCCCGGGTGCCATCCAGCGGGTCCACCAGCCAGTATCGCTGCCAGTCCCGGCGCGTTTCGTAGGAGGGAATGCCCCCTTCCTCGGAGATCACCGGGATGTCCGGCGTCAATTTGCCCAGCTGCTCGACGATCAGATGATGCGCGGCGTTGTCCGCCGTCGTCAGGGGCGAGTCGTCGGCCTTTGCCTCGACCTCGAAGCCGCTCGCATAGATCGAGAGGATCTCCCGGCCTGCCGACTCGGCGATGCGAATGACGGCCTCGCTGAGGCGATCGATATCCTGTGTATCCATGGCGCACCAATATACACACCCCGCCACGGAAGTTGACACGCCCCGAACAGGGGGCTAGTCTCTCGCCCAGTGCCATTCAGGCCACACCCCCTATTCGGCCTCATGAATTCGCCAAGCGATCCATCCGGTCGTTTCAAATCCGACAAGCAACCTGCGTTTTCCCTGGAGGATTGTTTCGTGAGCGACAACATCGTCCACGTCTCCGACGCCAACTTTGAGTCAGAAGTCATCAATTCCGATCAGCCAGTCCTCGTGGACTACTGGGCGGAGTGGTGCGGCCCCTGCAAGATGATCGCGCCAATCCTCGAGGAAGTGGCCGGCAGCTATGACGGCAAGCTCAAGATCGCCAAGCTGAATATCGACGAGAACCCGGAAACCCCACCGAAGTACGGTATCCGTGGTATCCCCACGCTGATGCTGTTCAAGAATGGCGGCGTCGAGGCAACCAAGGTGGGTGCCCTTTCCAAGGCACAGCTTTCCGCCTTCATCGACAGCAACCTCTAGCAATCGTGGAATCCCCGGGGTACGCCCCCTCTCCTACCAGGGTAATGGTCGTCCGTCGGACGGCCTCAGAGCAGTAATGAATCTCACCGAACTCAAGCAGAAGCCGGCCGCCGAACTCGTCGAGCTGGCCCAGTCCCTCGGCATCGAGAACATGGCCCGCTCGCGGAAGCAGGATGTCATCTTCTCGTTGCTCAAGGCCCATGCCAAGAAGGGCGAAGACATATGGGGCGATGGTGTTCTGGAGATCCTGCAGGACGGTTTCGGGTTCCTGCGCTCCACCACCAGCTCCTACATGGCCGGACCCGATGACATCTACGTCTCGCCCAGCCAGATCCGGCGCTTCAGCCTGCGAACCGGCGACACCATCTCCGGTAAGATCCGCCCGCCCAAGGAGGGCGAGCGATATTTCGCGCTGCTCAAGGTCGATCAGATCAACTTCGAGAAGCCAGAGGCGGCCAAGCACAAGGTTCTGTTCGAAAACCTCACGCCGCTGTTCCCCAAGGAGCGCCTGACCCTCGAGCGTGGCAACGGATCCACCGAGGATCTGACCGCCCGGGTCATCGACCTCTCCGCCCCCATCGGCAAGGGCCAGCGTGCCCTGATCGTCTCGCCGCCCAAGGCCGGCAAGACCATGCTGTTGCAGAACATTGCCCAGTCCATCACCGCCAACAACCCGGAGGCCTACGTCATCGTGCTGCTCATCGACGAGCGGCCCGAGGAGGTTACCGAGATGGAGCGGACCGTGCGTGGCGAGGTGGTGTCGTCGACGTTCGACGAGCCGGCCAACCGCCATGTGCAGGTCGCCGAGATGGTGATCGAGAAGGCCAAGCGTCTGGTGGAGCACAAGCGTGACGTGGTCATCATGCTCGACTCCATCACCCGTCTGGCGCGGGCCTACAATACGGTGGTGCCGAGCTCGGGCAAGGTGCTCACCGGTGGTGTGGACGCCAATGCGTTGCATCGTCCCAAGCGCTTCTTCGGGGCCGCCCGCAATATCGAAGAGGGTGGCAGCCTGAGCATTATTGCCACGTCGCTGATCGAGACCGGCTCGCGCATGGACGATGTGATCTACGAGGAGTTCAAGGGCACCGGCAACATGGAGGTCCACCTCGACCGCCGTATCGCCGAGAAGCGCATCTACCCGGCCATCAACATCAATCGCTCCGGCACCCGTCGTGAGGAGCTGCTGATGACACCGGAGGAGCTGCAGAAGGTCTGGATCCTGCGCAAGCTGCTGCATCCCATGGATGAGCTGGCGGCCATCGAATTCCTGCTCGACAAGCTCAAGGACACCAAGACCAACAACGAGTTCTTCCAGGCGATGAAGCGCTAGGCGCGTGGGTAAGCGGGTGAATTGCCATTGATATCCGAGTAGACTACTTAGTCATACCGGAGGCTTGGCATGACGCATAAGACCACTCTCAGCTTTACCGACCGCCACCACCGCTTTTTAAGCGAGAAAGTGGGTGAAGGCGTTTTTGCATCTCAGAGTGCCGCCGTGGCAGCAGCCCTTGAGCAGATGATGCGCGATGAAGAGGAGCGTGCTTTATTGCTCGACTCGATCACTGAGGAAGTGCGTGCACGCATGCAGACCTCGTCTGATGAGTACGTTGATCCTGCGAGCGCGTTCGCTTCTGCGAAACAGGCAATCGGTAACGCCGCCGCAGAATGAGATATCGCATTCGGCTGCATCCGGCTGTGGCAGAAGATCTTCAATCAATTGCAGAGATGATCGCCAATTATGCTGGGCCGGAAGCGGCAAATCGTCGCCTGGCGGAAATCGAGAATGTTGTCCTGGACCTTGCAGATACCCCCCACAAGGGCAGCCTTCGCGATGAGATCGCCCCGGGGCTTCGGGCCATTCCTGCGGGCAGAAAAGCGGTCATCGCGTTTACGGTCGATGACGAGTCGCAGACGGTTTTTGTGCACATCGTCGGCTATGCGGGTTCCAATTGGATACGGCGGACGCCTTCACGCGGTCAGTGAGTAACCCGCACCCACGTCTCGAAATCCATTGGATAGGCATGCTCGGCATCGGTCGGGTGATGGGTCGTCGCCGTACAGCGCCAGTCCGGCCCCTCGAATGCCGGGAACCAGGTGTCCCCTTCCAGTTCCGTTCGCACCCGGGTCAGTTCAATGCGGTCGGCGATGGGCAGGAAAGCCGCATAGATCTCGGCCCCGCCGATCACCATCAGCTCCGGGGCGTCCCCCGCCGCGGCCCTTGCCTCATCCAGGGTGCGGACCGCGTCCACCCCTTCGGCTGACCAGGTGGCATCCCGTGTCATGACGATGTTCTGCCGCTTGGGCAGCGGCCGGCCGATGGACTCGAAATTCCGTCGGCCCATCACGATGGGCTTGCCTCGGGTGACGGCCACGAAATGCCGCATGTCATCGGGCAGACGCCAGGGCAGATCGTTGTCCCGACCGATGACCCGGTTGTCACTCATCGCCACCACCAGCGTGATCTGCATGGTGTGAACCTCCTCTACACCGCGACGGGGGCGGCGATATGCGGGTGTGACTGGTAGCCCTCCAGGGCGATGTCCTCAAACCGGAAATCGAACAGGTTCGTGACATCCGGGTTCAGACGCAGGGTGGGCAGCGGCAGCGGCTCACGCGCCAGCTGGCGGTCGGCCTGCTCCAGATGATTCAGGTAGAGATGGGCGTCACCGAAGGTGTGGACGAATTCGCCGGGTTCAAGCCCTGTGACCTGCGCCACCATGTGGGTGAGCAGCGCATAGGAGGCGATATTGAACGGTACGCCCAGGAAAAGGTCGGCGCTGCGCTGATAAAGCTGGCAGGAGAGCCGGCCGCGGGCGACATAGAACTGGAACAGGACATGGCAGGGCGGCAGCCCCATTCGGTCCACTTCGGCGGGATTCCAGGCGGTCACGATATGCCGGCGGGAATCCGGGTTGTGACGGATCTGTTCCACCACCTGGGCGATCTGATCGATTGTCCGGCCATCCGGTGCAGGCCAGGAGCGCCACTGCACACCGTAGATCGGTCCCAGGTCGCCGTTCTCGTCGGCCCATTCATCCCAGATCCTGACACCGTTTTCCTTCAGGTAACGGACGTTGCTGTCACCCGCCAGGAACCACAGCAGCTCGTGGATGATGGATCGCAGATGCAGTTTCTTGGTGGTGACCACCGGGAAGCCCTCGGCCAGGTCAAAGCGCATCTGCCAGCCGAACACCGATCGGGTCCCCGTGCCGGTGCGATCAGGCTTCTCGATCCCGTGGTCGCGGACATGGCGGAGAAGGTCCAGATACTGTTGCATGGATGTGGGTGACTCCCGTGTTGGTCCCCGGATTGTGGTGTCAGCCGGAGTCGACGGCAAGTCAGCGGCTGCGCGCCGCCCAGGCCATCAGGCCCAGCCCCGCCAGGATCATCGGCAGGGAGAGCAGCTGGCCCATGGTCAACCAGCCACCGAACAGATAACCGATATGCGCATCCGGCAGCCGCACGAACTCCACGCTGAATCGGGCGACGCCGTAGCCTGCCAGGAACAGCCCCGTGACCATGCCCGTGGGCCGGGGACGGCTGGAGAACCACCAGACCACGACGAACAGGACGATCCCCTCCAGGGCCATCTCGTAGAGCTGCGAGGGGTGCCGCGGTGATGGTCCCAGCGGCGGGTAGACCATGCCCCAGGGCAGCCGGGTCGGGGCGCCCCAGAGCTCGCCATTGATGAAATTCCCAAGGCGGCCGGCCGCCAGTCCCGGCGGTATGAGCGGCGCCACGAAATCGCCCAGCGCCAGCGGGCGTATCCCTTGACGCCAGGCATACCAGGCCATCATGACGATCACGCCAACCAGCCCGCCATGGAAGGCCATGCCGCCCTCCCAGAGGCGCAGTAGCGACAGCGGATCGCGCCAGATCGCCCCGTCACTGTAGAAAAGCGCATAGCCAACACGGCCGCCCACGACCACGCCGATGGCGCCGAACAGCAGCAGATCATCCATCTGTGCCGGCTTGACGGGCGTATCGGGGCGACGTGCCCGGCGTCGGCCCAGCCACCACGCGAGCCCGAAGCCGACGGCGTACATCAGCCCGTACCAGTGGATGTCCAGCGGTCCGATTGAAATGGCGATCGGGTCGATATCGGGGTAACGCAGCATGGGGCTCATTGTGACGCAACGCCCGGATGGCAGGAAGGCGTCGGGTGTCCAGTATCCGGGGCTTGAGCTAGACTGAATCCCGATCCTTGGTTCAGCGATTCATGACAGGAGTAGGCGTTCGTGCGGCGATGGGTACAGGCGGCAGGCATGATAGTGGTGATGGGTCTGGCCAGTCTGGCACCGGCGGTTGCACAGACAACCGCCTATGTCACCGATGAGCTCGAGATCACGATGCGCAGTGGTCAGGGCAATGACTACCGCATCATCCGGTTGCTGAGCTCCGGCGCACAGCTTGAAGTGCTGCGGCGGGGTGAGACCTGGACCCGGGTCCGTGCCGGCGACGACGAGGGCTGGGTTCGCAGTATCTATCTTCAGTCCGAGCCGGGCGCCGCGGCTCGGCTTGCCCGCGCCAGCGAGCAGCTCGAGCGGCTGCGCCAGGAAAACGGGGAACTGTCCGACAACGTGGCCAGACTGGAGTCGGAGCTGGGGGCCGTGAGCGCTGCCAATACCGAACTCGAGGCGGACAACCAGCGCATGTCCCAGCGCCTCCAGGAGGCCGGTGAGGGGTTGCAGCTCGCCGACGAGAACAAGGCGCTGCGCAAGCAGCTCATCGATCTCGAGCGCCAGGTCCAGGATCTCTCCCGCGAGGCCGAGCGGATGGCCGATCGGGAGCGGCAGGACTGGTTCATCGCCGGCGCGGGCGTGATCGTATTCGGCATGCTGCTGGGGATCCTCGTCACCCGCATCCGCTGGCGCAAGCGCAGCAGCTGGGGAGACCTCTAGTGCTGGTGGACTGGTTCCGCCACAGCTCCCCTTTCATCCATGCCCACCGGGGGCGCACCTTCGTGGTCAGTGTCGGTGGTGAGGCACTGACCGAGGGTACGGCGGCCGGCCTGGTGCATGACCTGGCGCTGCTGAGCGGACTGGGCATCCGCCTGGTCGTGGTCCCCGGGGCCCGCCCGCAAATCGAAGAGCGCCTCAACCACCAGAACGCAACCATCCGTTATGTCAACGGGCTGCGTGTGACGGATGCCGATGCGCTTGCCTGCGTGCGCGACGCCGTCGGCAGCGTGCGGCTCGAACTCGAGGCGCTGTTCTCCATGGGGCTCGCCAATTCACCCATGGCCGGCCTGCGCCTGCAGGTCGCCAGCGGTAACTTCGTGACCGCGCGGCCACTGGGCGTCCGGCACGGGGTGGATTACCTGCAGACCGGTGAGGTGAGGCGCATCGATACCACGGCCATCCGCCAGCGACTGGACGATGGTGCGGTGGTGTTGCTGAGCCCGCTGGGTGTCTCGCCCACCGGTGAGCAATTCAACCTTTATGCCGAAGACGTGGCCGTAGCGGCCGCCCGTGGCCTGCAGGCGGACAAGCTGCTTTTCCTGCATGAAGGCGAGGGGTTGGTGGATGCAGACCAGGAGCCCGTCGGCGAGCTGACTGTGGAGCAAGCCCGGGACCGGCTGGAAGGCCGGGCGTCGATGGATGCACCGGTTCTCGCCCAGCTTGCCCGTGCCGTCGCCGCCTGCCGAGGCGGTGTGCCGCGGGTTCATCTGCTGCCGCGGGCCCGGGATGGCGCCATTCTGGGTGAGCTGTTCAGTCGGGATGGTGTCGGTACGCTGGTAACGCCCCGGGCGTTCGAGCGGCTGCGCACCGCGGGCGTTGAGGACATCAACGGCATCCTGGCATTGATCGCCCCGCTTGAGGCGGACGGCACGCTCGTGCGGCGCACCCGGGAGCGGCTCGAGACCGACATCAGTGATTTTACGGTGATGGAACGTGAGGGAACGGTGGTGGCCTGCGCGGCGCTGCACCCCATCCCCGACACGGACGCCGCCGAGATCGCCTGCCTCGTGGTGCATCCGGACTACCGTGGTGGCCAGCGAGGACTTCAGCTACTCCGAAGGCTGGAGGAAGACGCCCGCGCCGTCGGTCGAGAGCGGCTGTTCGTACTGACGACCCGCACCGCCCACTGGTTCCAGGAGCAGGGATTTGCACCGGCGCAGGTGGATGCCCTGCCCGTGAGCCGTCAGGCCTTCTACAATCTCGGCCGCGGCTCGCGGGTACTGACCAAGCCGATACCCTAACGCAGGGCGAGGCGTTCGGGCGTGTTCGACAGCCGAGCGTTGGCGACTGCCTGCTCCAGGCCGTTGCCGCTGATCATCTCCCGGACCTCCTTCACATAGGCCCAGCCGCGTTGGGAGTACTTCTCCAGCCCCGCCGTCATCTCGGTGGGCGTCATTTCCCGTCCTGCCTGTCCGGCCCGTGCCCGGAGTGAGCGGAAACGCTGGTAGGCCTCGTGGCTGTTGAGATTGTTGAGGTAGCTGCGGACGGAGTCGCGCAGATCATCGAAGACCCGCACATAGTGATCGGCGCCCTGGGCGCGGTCCCGGGGCTTCAGACCTTCGCTGGGCTGCCAGGTCCACTCGCCGAAGAGGTTATTACCCTCACGCGCGAATCGCGAGGTCCCCCAGCCGCTCTCGATCGCCGCCTGGGCCAGTGCCAGTGAGGCCGGCACGGTATCGATGCGGTTCATGAGGGTATCGGCCGTTTCCTTGGCGAGGGGGGCGCCTTCGACGTCATATTCACTGGCAAGGCGCTGGATGATGTTGGCCCGACGCTGTTCCGGCAAATTACCGTTGATGGCCTGCTCGAGTTCGCTGCGCTGCATTTCAATGCGGGCGTTTTCCGCCAGGACCAGCGGCAGCAGCGTACGGAAGAACAGCGACTTGCGGGTATCGGTGCTGGTGTCCGAGAGATCGTCCGGGAAATACTGCACCGTCAGGGGCGGCACCTGGCTGGCCGGCCAGAAGTAGCCGGCCTGCGAGAAAACCGTCTCAAGCCGTTCCGCGCTGCTGGCATAGACCGGTTCCAATGGTGGTACCTTGCCGTCGCTGCTGGCGATACCGGGCCAGCCGAGCCACCAGAAGGCCAGGATCAGTGCGACGGCACCGAGGGGGGTCGCCTCGATGAGCGCACGCAGAGGGGAAGTCTTTTGTTTGTCGTTATCCATCGTCGGGCGTATCCCGCTGTTCCATTTCAAGGATGTGGTTCCATTCCACTTCGGTCACCGGCATCACGGACAGCCGGTTGCCGCGTTGTACGAGACGCATTTCAGACAGGGCCGGCTCCGCCTTGAGTTCCGACAACGGAATAATTCGGTCCAGATGTCTGATATAACGCATATCCACCATCAGCCATCTGGGGTTGTCCGGATCGCTTTTGGGGTCGTAGTACTTTTCGTCCGGGTCGAATGCGGTGTGATCCGGATAGGCCTCACTGACCACTTCCATGATGCCGACAATGCCGGGCACCCTGGTGTTGGAGTGGTAGAAAAACGCCTGATCGCCGGGCTGGAACCGATCCCGGAACATGTTGCGGACCTGGTAGTTGCGGATGCCGTCCCAGTGTTCGGTTCCGTCGGGTTCCGCCGCCAGATGATCGATGCCGTAGACATCCGGCTCGGACTTCATCAACCAGTAAGCCATGGCGTTCCCACAAAGCGACTCGAATTCAGTTAACCGCGCAGTTTAACAGAAAACCGTTTCGCAATCGGTGACACAGATATCCAGTGGCTGATCCCATGGGTCATGTGGAATGACCGGTTGTTTCTGGCAGGCATGGGCCAGCCCCACGCAGATCGGCCGGCGAAATCGGGCGCGAATTCCCAGGGTGCGGTCGTAGAAGCCGCCCCCCATTCCCAGGCGATGCCCCGCTTCATCAAACCCCACCAATGGCATGATCAACAGATCCAGTCCGGCCAGCGGGCAGGCGGGGTGTCGTCGACCGGCGGGCTCGGGAATCCCCAGCAGGCCCGGCTGCAGCCGCGTATTGCGGTCATAGCGGCGAAAGATCAGATGCCCGCGCTGTCGCGCGGCCCGCCGTCCGCGCTCGCCCTGCGGTGGTCGGATGACCGGCAGATAGACCTGTTTACCGGCTCGCCATGCGGCCTTGGCCAGTGGATGCGGATCGATCTCACCGTCGGCTGCGAGATAGACCGCAATGCGCCGGGCCCGCCGCCAGGCAGCCAGGCGCATGACCCGTGTCGCCGCCATGCGGGCCGCCCATCGGGCGTTCCGGGGGCCAATATCTCGGCGCTGCGCCCTCAGCCGGGCGCGCAGCGTCTGCTTGCGCTTGGTATGGATGCTCATGGGGTGGCAAGGGGTGATTGAACGGGTCCCCGTGACGTCGTTCGGGCACGCCCTTGAACCCTTTGGTTCAGGTCGGGGAGGGCGAGTGACCCCTTAGGCTTTCCGCACGCGACGGACATGCACACCAGAGTCAATACAACCATCTCCCCTAAGGCGCATGATTGTAGGGTCAAGAATGCTAAAGCCCGTTGTCGAGCGCCACAGGGACCCGGAGAACAGTGTGCATCCCTGCCCGCCTTTCGTCTAGCGGCGTTGCAGTTCCGCGGGTACCTCGATCCCTTCGAGGTAGTCGTCAATGCGCGCGTCGAGCGCCCGTAGCCGTGTCTCGATCGCTTCGGCACCGGCTGCGTTATTCCGTGCCTGGAGCATCTCGTGGGTGATGTTGAGGGCTGCCATGATGGCGATTCGATCCATGCCGACAATCTTGCCGGCATCGCGGATCTCTCGCATGCGGGCATCGAGCTGACGGGCCGACTCCAGCAGTCCATCCCGCTCCTCCGCGGGGGCGGCGAACATGAATTCGCGATCGAGGATACTGACCTTGACCGGTTCGCTCATCCGCTGTGCTCCAGTGCCTTGAGCCGGCTGATCATGGCCTCGATCCGCGCTCTGGCCGTCTCGTTCTTGTCCAGTAGCGCCGCCCGTTCCGCGTTGAGTGATTCCTGGGCGCGGAGCAGTACGCTGTTCTCGTCACGCAGCTGATCGCAGAGCCGTATGAGCCGCTCCACGCGCTGTTCCAGTTGCATGACCTGTTCGCTAACGGAATCAACCACTTGAGATATCCCCGCGTAATCACTGCGAGTCTAGCACCAATGGTAGAATATGCCCATGAA
>CAJXND010000034.1 GCA_913056385.1 uncultured Ectothiorhodospiraceae bacterium | reverse complement strand
CGGCTGATGGTTGACTGCAGCCATGCCAACTCCAGCAAGGATCCGGGCCTGCAGCCGCTGGTCATGGAGAATCTGGTCAACCAGATCATTGAGGGCAACCGCTCCATCGTCTCGGTGATGATCGAGAGCAATATCGGCTGGGGCAACCAGAAGCTGGGGGACGACCCGGCCGCGCTGGATTATGGTGTGTCCATCACCGACGGCTGCATCGACTGGGAGACCACCGAGCGCGTGCTCCGGGATGCGGCGTCCAGGCTCTCCCAGCCGCTGCTCGCGCGGACCGGTTGAGGGCCGGGAAGAAATTGGGGCTTGACCGTTTCGGCGGCGAAGGGTTGAATCAGCCCTCGACCTAACGGAGGTGCACTATGACCGACAAGGCTTCACTGCCCGTTCGGGGGATTGATCCCTACCAGCCCGCCGAGGGCGAGGAGTACATGAACGAGGCTCAACTGGCGCATTTTCAGGCCATCCTCGAGGCATGGAAACGGCAGCTGCAGGAAGAGGTGGAGCGCACGGTCAGCCACATGCGTGATGACGCCAATCATTATGCGGATCCGGCCGACCGCGCCACCCAGGAGGAGGAGTTTGCCCTGGAACTCCGCACCCGGGACCGGGAGCGCAAACTGATCCGCAAGATCGACCAGACCATGGAGCGCATCCGCAAGGATGATTACGGGTTCTGCGATCAGTGCGGCGTGGAGATCGGGCTGCGACGGCTCGAGGCCCGCCCCACGGCCACGCTTTGTGTGGACTGCAAGACGCTCGAGGAAATCCGCGAAAAACAGCGGGTGGCCTGAGCCGACGACCCTGCCGGCGGAGGCGGCGCCGCGCCGCCTCCGTGCCCGCCTCAGCCTTCGGCCGCCAGCGCGGCCAGCTGGTCAGCCTGATACTCGCTGATCAGCGCATCGATCACCGCGTCCAGATTGCCCATCAGGACGTCCTCGAGCTTGTAGAGCGTCAGATTGATCCGGTGATCGGTGACCCGGCCCTGTGGGAAGTTGTAGGTGCGAATCCGCTCCGAGCGATCGCCGCTGCCCACCAGCAGGCGGCGGGTTTCGGTGCGTTCAGCCACGGCGGCGTCGCGCTGCTGGTCCATGAGCCGGGCCTGCAGCAGTGACAGCGCCCTGGCGCGATTCTTGTGCTGCGAGCGCTCCTCCTGGCACTCGACGACCACCCCGGTGGGCAGGTGCGTGACGCGCACCGCCGAATCGGTCTTGTTGACATGCTGTCCACCGGCACCGGAGGCCCGGAAGGTGTCGATGCGAAGGTCCGAGGGGTTGATGTCGATCTCGTCCAGGGCCTCGGCCTCGGGCAGCACCGCCACGGTGCAGGCGGACGTGTGGATGCGGCCCTGGGATTCGGTCGCCGGCACGCGCTGCACCCGATGGGCGCCGGACTCGAACTTGAGTCGCGAGTACACCCCCTGGCCGGCCACCCGTGCCACGACCTCCCGGTAACCGCCCTGTTCACCGTGGCTCTCGCTGAGGATTTCCGTCCGCCAGCCCTGCTGTTCGGCGTAGCGCAGGTACATGCGCAGCAGATCGCCAGCGAACAGCGCTGCCTCGTCACCCCCGGTGCCCGCCCGGATCTCCAGGAACGTGTTGCGCGCATCATTCGGATCCTCGGGGATCATCAGGACCTTCAGCGCCTGCTCCAGATGCGCGAGGCGTTCCCGCGCGTCGCCGGCCTCATCCTCGGCAAGCGCCCGCATTTCGGCATCGCCCTCGGCGGCCATTTCCTCGGCCGTGGCCAGGTCCGCCTCGGCGGCCTCGAATTCGCCCAGGGTGCGGGCCACCGGCTCCAGCCGGGCATACTCGCGGGACAGGCGGGTGAAGGTGGCCGAGTCGCCGATGACGTCGGGATCAGCGAGCAGCTGTTCGATTTCCTCGTGCCGCTCGACCAGGTTCTGGAGTTTGCGGCGCAGGTTGTCATTCATTCGTTGTCGTCGTCTCTGCGGTCGTCGAGGCCCAGCAGGCGATGGCTCTCCCGGATGGTCTCCGGATCGCCGCTGCGGGCTGCCTCGCGCAGCCCCAGCGTGGGCAGATGCAATAGCTTGCGGGTCAGCCGGTGGGCGAGGGCCTCGAGCACCTGCTCCGGCGGCTGCCCGGCGTTGAGTTGCCGGCGTGCCTGGTCCAGTGCGTAGTCGCGCTGGCGCTCACCGTGCTGGCGATAGCGGCGAATGGCGCTGACCGCGTCCAGCGTCCGTACCCAGTCCATGAACCGATCGGCCTGTTCGGCCACCAGACGCTCCGCCTCGTCGGCGGCCTCCGCCCGCGACTGGCGGTTGCGATGGATCACATCGCGCAGATCATCAACAGTGTACAGGTAGACGTCGTCCAGATCCTCGACGCTGGGTTCGATGTCGCGGGGAACGGCTAGATCGGCCATGAAAACCGGCCGGTGGCGACGTGCCTTGAGGCTTTTGCGTACCGCATCGCGGCGCAGGATGGGCGCAGTGCTTGCCGTGCAGGAGATGACGATGTCCGCGCCCGGCAGGTTCCCTTCCAGCTCGTCCAGGCCCAGGGCACGTCCCCCGCAGAGCGCCGCCACCATTTCGGCGCGATCGCGGCTGCGATTGGCCACCATCAGGCTGCCCATGCCCTGCTCCCGGAAATGTCTCGCCGTGAGCTCGATCATCTCCCCGGCGCCGATCATCAGCGCGTGGCGTTCGCCCAGATCCCCGAAGATCTGGCGGGCGAGGGTGACCGCGGCGAACGCTACCGAGACCGGATGGGCGCCGATGTCGGTCTCGGTCCGTACGCGCTTTGCGACCGAGAATGCGTGCTGGAAGAGCCGGTCGAGGATCTGGCCGAGCAGTCCGGCCCGGGAGGCGGAGTGGTAGGCGACCTTGGCCTGTCCCAGTATCTGCGGCTCGCCGAGCACCAGCGAATCCAGGCCGGCGGCGACCCGCAACAGATGGATGATGGCGTCGCGGCCCTCGAGCGTGTACAGATAGTTGCTCAAGCCATCGTGAGGCAGCCCATGCTCGCTCTCCAGCCATCGCTGGAGGATCGCCGGCGTCGCCTCGGGTGCCAGCACGGCGTAGATCTCCGTGCGGTTGCAGGTGGACAGCACGGCGGCCTCCCGCACGCCCGGTCGCTCGGCGAGGGCGGTCAGGGCGACGTCCAGCCGATCGGCCGGAAACACCACCTGCTCCCGCACGGCGAGCGGCGCTGACTTGTGATTGAGACCCAGGCTGACGACAGGCATCGGGATCCGATTGAGTGGAAAGTGGCAGATTGTAGGGCAGCACCGCTGCAACACAAGTATAGTAAGGCCTTGATGAGCAGGTTCGCTAACAGCAAGCCGCAGTCGCCGATTTCGGCCCGATGCGCCGGCGTGCGGATCTGGCCGTTGCTGATGGCATGGCTGTTGGCGGCCTGTGTGCCCATGGCCGGCAGTGATGTGCCCGTAGCGGAGCGCGCCGACACCCGGCTCGCCATGCCCGCCGATCCCATCATCCGGGAAGTCGAGTCGCCCATGCATCGCGTCATGGCGGCCGAGCTGGCCGCCGTTCGGGGCCGATTCGAGCGCGCCAGTGCGCTGTACGCCGAGGTGGCCGATCAGATTCGTGATCCCGAGGTCATGGCCCGCGCCGTCCAGATCGCCCTTCGCGCCGGTCAGCCCGACCAGGCGATCCGACTGGCGCAGCGCTGGGTGGCGCTGGCGCCGGACAGCATCGAGGCGAAGCAGCTCCTTGGCGTGATGCAGCTGCGTGCCGGGCAGATCGACAAGGCCACGCAAACCCTGCTGGATAGCCTGCCGCCGTCCGGTCCGGATCGTGACCCGGCGATCGCCCGGCTGGGCGGATTGCTGCTGGATGGGGCATTGCCGCCTGACGCCCTCGATGTCATGCAGGCCATTGCCCGCGCCGCCCCGCGTTCCGAGGCGGCTCGACTCGCTCTCGCCCGGCTTGCGCTGGTAAGGGGGGAGCCGGCGATTGCGCTGGGGGCGGTGGATGATGCACTCGCCGAGCGACCCGACTGGGTCAGTGCGCGGCTGCTGCGCGCCGACGCCCTGCTCGCCCTCGATCGCCCGGACGCCGCCGTCGCCATCTTCGAGGATCTGCTGGAGGACTCGCCGGACAACCGTGCTCTGCGCCGGGACTATGCCCGAACCCTGCTGGATCTCGGCCGGGACGACGAGGCGCTGGTGCAGTATCGCGACCTGGTGACCGCCGGGGCCACCCACCCTCAGCTGCTCAGCACCGCCGCCATGCTTGCCATGCAGTCCGACGACGACGAGCTGGCGCTGGAGGCCCTGCGGCGCCTGCGCCGGGCGAATCCCGGCTTCCGCGCCCGGAGCCTGCTGCTGGAGGGTGGGCTGCTTCGTCGTGCGGACAGGCTCGGGGAGAGCCTGGCGGTATTCGACCGCGGCCTCCGGGACTACCCGGATAATACGGAGTTGCGCTACGGCCGGGCGATGACCCGGATCATGGACGGCGATATCAATGGGGGCGAGGCCGACCTGCGATGGGTTCTGCGGGACGATCCCGATGACGCCCGCGCGCTCAATGCGCTGGGTTACACCCTGGTGGATCAGACCGACCGCATCGCCGAGGGGGCGGCATTGATCGAGCGGGCCTATGCCATCCAACCGGATGATCCCGCCATTATCGACAGCATGGGCTGGGCCGCCTATCGGCAGGGCGATCCGGCCCGTGCCCTCGACTATCTGCGTCGCGCCCATGAACTGACCGGCGGCGATGCCGAGATCGCCGCCCACCTGGGGGAGGTGCTCTGGGTGCTGGGCCGGCGCGAGGCGGCCCGCAACGTCTGGTCGCAGGCTGCCACCACCGATGCGGATCACCCCGTGCTTCGGGAAACCCGGGAGCGGCTTGATCCATGACCGGGCCGGCCCGATGGCGCAGCGTCCTGATGGCCGCGCTTTTCACGGTGCTGTTGGCGGGTTGCGCGGTGCGTGCGCCACAGCCGCCGGATGCCGGTCGCATCGCGGCGGTCGGCGACTGGGATGCACCGCCGGCGCCGGATGCCTGGGCATTCACCGGGCGCACCTCGTTGAAGCTCGCCGACGAAGGGGCAACCGCCGCGGTTTCCTGGGTGCAGGATGCCGCGACATACCGGATCGACCTGCGCGGAGCCCTGGGTGCGGGTAGCTTGCGAATCGTCGGCGACGAGGCCGGTGTGCAGCTGACCACCGCCGATGGTGAACGCTACCGGGCCGGCAGTCCGAGGGAGCTGGTTCGAGCCATTACCGGCTATGACCTGCCGGTGGGGTTTCTGCGCCATTGGGTGACGGCCAGCCCCGTGCCCTGGCTTGACGGCCGGGTCACGCTGGACGAGGCCGGGTGGCCGCGGCAACTGCAACAGGATGGCTGGGAAGTGACGTTCAACGGATACCGTACGGTGGGTGGTTATCGACTGCCTGGCCGGATCGGTGTGACCCATCGCGACATGGCCATCCGGCTGGTGATCGGTGAGTGGCGGCTGCGTTGATGGGTGAAGTCTCCCGTGGCTGGCCGGCGCCTGCCAAGATCAATCGTTTTCTGCATATCACCGGTCGACGCGCCGATGGCTATCACGAGCTCCAGACGCTCTTTCAGTTCGTCGAGCCGGTGGACGAACTGGTCTTCGCGGTCACGCCGGATGGCGGCATACGGCGAGCCGGCGGGCTGCCCGGTCTGCCGCCCGACTCCGACCTGGCCGTCCGCGCCGCAGCGGCCCTCAGGCATGAGGCGGGCACCGGGCAGGGTGTCCGTATTCAACTGGACAAGCGCATTCCCTCGGGGGGCGGGCTCGGCGGCGGCTCTTCCGACGCCGCCACGACGCTGGTGGCCCTCAATGAGCTCTGGGGCTGTGGTCTGCCGTCCGCCGAGCTCGAGCGGATCGGCCTCGGTCTCGGGGCCGACGTCCCGGTGTTCGTGCGGGGGCAGGCCTGCTGGGCCGAGGGGGTCGGCGAGCAGCTGTCGCCGCTGTCGGCCGATTGCCCCTGGATGGTCATTGTCGACCCGGGGATCGCCGTGGATACCGGGGTGGTGTTCGCTGACACCAAATTGACACGCCATGGAGAGCGTATAACAATACGCGGCTTCGAAACCGGGGCGGCGAGAAACGACTGCGAACCGGTGGTGCGCCGGATTCATCCGGCGGTGGGGGAAGCACTGGATGCCCTGGCGGTATTCGGTCCGTCCCGCCTGACGGGCACGGGGGGGTGCCTGTTCGCCACATTCGAGCACAGAGCGTCCGCCGAGTACGCCGCGGCAGGGGTCCGCGACCGCTGGAGCGCCTGGGTGACCCGGGCACGGAACCGCTCACCTCTGCTCGACCGCCTCGATGCCGAGAGGGCACGAACGACTGGGGCGTAGCCAAGCGGTAAGGCACGGGGTTTTGATCCCCGGATTCGCAGGTTCGAATCCTGCCGCCCCAGCCAATTTCCGACAGCCACCGCAGGGTGCCGCCGCCATGGAAAACGGAAGCATGATGGTGTTCTCGGGGAACGCCAATCCCGCACTGGCCCGATCCGTGGCCGCCCACCTCAAGATCCGCCTCGGTGACGCGCTGGTCACCAGCTTCAGCGACGGCGAAGTGCAGGTCGAGATCAACGAGCACGTCCGCGGGCATGACGTGTTCATCATCCAGCCGACCTGCCAGCCCACCAACGACAACCTCATGGAGCTGCTGGTCATCGCCGATGCCCTGCGCCGATCATCGGCGGCGCGCATCACGGCGGTGATTCCGTACTACGGTTATGCCCGGCAGGACCGCCGGCAGCGCTCGCAGCGGGTGCCGATCACGGCGAAGCTGGCGGCGGACATGATCACCACCGCGGGCATCAACCGCGTGATCACGGTGGACCTGCATGCCGATCAGATCCAGGGCTTCTTCAACATCCCCGTGGACAATGTCTACGCATCGCCGGTACTGCTCGGCGATATCTGGCGCCAGACGCATCCGGACAAGATCGTGGTCTCGCCGGACGTCGGCGGTGTGCTTCGGGCCCGGGCGGTGGCCCGGCGGCTCGACAATGCCGATCTGGCCATCATCGACAAGCGCCGGCCACGGGCCAACGAACTCGAGGTGATGAATATCATCGGCGATGTCGAGGACAAGACCTGTATTATCGTCGACGACATCATCGACACCGCCGGAACGCTTTGCCAGGCCGCGACGGCGCTCAAGGAGCGCGGCGCCGGCAAGGTCGTGGCCTACATCACCCATCCGGTGCTGTCGGGCCCGGCCATCGAGCGTATCGAGAACAGTCATCTGGACGAACTGGTGGTGACCGACAGCATCCCGCTGTCAGAGCCGGCCCGTGCCAGCGAAAGGATTCGCCAGCTGTCGCTGGCGGAAATGCTCGCCGAGACGATGCGGCGGGTGAACAACGACGAGTCGGTCAGCGAGTTGTTCGTCGACTGACTGCCGTAACGCCCCTGGTCGCGGGGGCCATCATGGAGACAAACCGTAATGAGTGTTGAACTGAAACTGGATGCCACCGTTCGCGATGACCAGGGCAAAGGTGCGAGCCGCCGCCTGCGTCGCGCGAAGCGGATCCCGGGCATCCTCTACGGCGCCGGCAAGAAGCCGGTGGCGCTGACCTTTGATGAGGAGCAGATCCTGCGGCTGATGCGGGAGGAGGCGTTCTTCTCGCAGATTCTTGACGTCAAGGTGAAGGGTAAGCGGACCGAGAAGGCCATCCTCAAGGACCTGCAGCGGCATCCCTTCAAGCCGCTGGTTTCCCATCTCGATCTGCTGCGGATCAAGGCCGGTGAGAAGATGCGCCAGCACGTGCCGATCCACTTCCTCAACCAGGAAGATGCCGTGGGCGTGAAGCAGGGCGGTGGTGTGGTCCACCACGATGCCATCGAGGTCGAGGTCGAGTGCCTGCCCGATGATCTGCCGGCCGCCATCGACGTGGATATCGCCGAGCTCGAGGTGGGCAGCTCGCTGCACCTGTCCGAGATCACGGCACCCGAGGGCGTGGTTTTCCCGGGGCTTGATCCGGAAACCGATCATGACCCGGTGCTGGTGAGCATCAATGCCCCGCGCAAGGCCGTCGAGGAGTCCGAAGAGGGCGAGGGTGCCGAAGAGGGCGGCGAGGCCGGTGGCGGAGAAGCCTCCGGTGAGTCGGAACAGCAGGGCTGATCCAGCCGCGGTGTCCATGCGGACATGACCACGATGGCGATCAGGCTGGTCGTCGGCCTCGGCAACCCGGGGCCGAAATACACGGGAACCCGGCACAACGCCGGGTTCTGGCTTGTTGAGGCCCTGGCCGACCGGGTCCGCATCCCGTTGCGCGCGGAGCGCAAGTTTCATGGCGTGGCGGGCCGCTGGCGGGAAGGGGATGCCGACCTGCATCTGCTCTGCCCCACCACCTACATGAACCACAGCGGTCGTGCCGTGGCGGCACTGGCGAATTTCCACCGCATTCCGCCGGAGGCGATCCTGGTGGTGCATGACGAGATCGATCTCCCGCCGGGCGTCGTGCGCCTGAAACGCGGGGGTGGGCATGGCGGGCACAACGGCCTGCGGGATATCGTGTCCGCCCTGGGTACCCGGGGGTTCGCCCGGCTGCGGCTGGGCGTCGGACATCCGGGCCGCAGCGACCAGGTGATCCCCTACGTCCTTCATGCGCCGGGCCGGGCCGAGCGGGCCGATATCGACGCCGCCATTGCCGCGGCGCTGGATGTGATGCCCCTGCTCGCCGGTGGCGATTGGGATCGGGCCCAGCAACAGTTGCACACGCGAGACTGAGGACAGTCCATGGGATTCAAATGCGGTATCGTCGGGCTGCCCAACGTGGGCAAGTCGACGCTCTTCAACGCCCTGACGCAGAACGAGATTCCGGCGGAGAACTATCCGTTCTGCACCATCGACCCCAACGTCGGGATCGTGCCGGTGCCGGATCCGCGGCTGGATCAGCTCGCGGAACAGGTCAAACCCGAGAGCGTCATCCCGACCACCATGGAGTTCGTCGACATTGCCGGCCTGGTGGCGGGCGCGTCGCGCGGCGAGGGGCTGGGTAACCAGTTCCTCGCCAATATCCGCGAGACCGATGCCATTGCCCACGTCGTGCGCTGTTTCGAGAGCGAGGACGTGCATCATGTCGAGGGGCGAGTGGATCCGATCGAGGATATCGAGACGATCAACACGGAGCTGCTCCTCGCCGACATGGATACGGTCGAGAAAGCGCTGGATCGCTACGGGCGCCGGGCCAAGTCGGCCGATAAGGCGGCCATCGCCACCCGGGATGCGCTGAAGGCCATGTCGGCGGCGCTGGACGAGGGCACGCCGGTGCGGGCGCAGACACTGGACGAGACCGGAGAGGCGGTTCTGCGGGAGCTGCACCTGCTGACGGCCAAGCCCGTGCTCTATGTCGCCAACGTCAACGAGGAGGGCTTGACCGACAATGCCCAGCTCGCGGCCGTTCACGACCTCGCGGAGCGCGAGGGGGCACTGGTGGTGCCGCTCTGTGCCGCCATCGAGGCCGAGCTCGCTCAGCTTGATCCCGATGAACAGGGCGAGCTGCTGGCCGCCTACGAGCTCACTGAGCCGGGCCTGAACCGCCTGATCCGCACCGGCTATGCCCTGCTGGATCTGCTCACGTTCTTTACCGCGGGGCCAAAGGAAGTGCGCGCCTGGACGGTATCCCGCGGCGCCACCGCGCCCCGGGCGGCGGGGCGGATCCATACGGATTTCGAGCGCGGCTTCATCCGGGCCGAGGTCATCGGGTTCGAGGATTACATCCGGGCGGGCAGCGAGCAGGCCGCCAAGGAGCAGGGGCTGATGCGTCTCGAGGGCAAGGAGTACATCATGCGGGAGGGGGATGTCTGCCACTTCCGCTTCAATGTCTGAGTCGGGGATTTGACAGCGCTGCCGCGGCTCTGGATACTTCCGGTCCTCGCCTGAATGGCTACGTAGCTCAGCTGGTTAGAGCACATCACTCATAATGATGGGGTCGGTGGTTCGAATCCACCCGTAGCCACCATAGTTCCTCGTTCCACCGTTTGGTACGGGTCCCTGACTGATCCGGTTACTACGTCTGAAACTGCAGTCCAAACAGGCACTTGAGTTTCTACCACCGGTCTGACTCTGCGTCATCACAAGCGTGGAGGGAAGACTGCATGAAAAATCGTGCAACCACGCCGGCACTTCTGCTGGCGGGAACGATGGTCATGGCCGGCGCCGCCGAGGCGAATCTTGTCAAGGAAGCCTATCTGGGGGCGGGGGTCATGCCCTGGTCCTACGAGGGGTCGGGCGAGGATACCGACGCCATCGGCGGCCGGCTTGTCGGCGGCGTCATGTTCAACGATTACCTGGGTGTCGAGGCGCACTTCGGCTGGATGGGCGAGGATGACTCGGGCACCGATCGCACCGTGGAGCTGGACTCGGTGGACAGCGTCCTGTTGCGGCTCAACCGGCCGTTGAACGAGGCCTTCGATGTCTATGCCCTGGCGGGCTTCTCATCGGTGCGTATGGTGCTGAGGCCATTCACCATCGCCGGCACCGACGAGGCGCCCTCGGGTTCGGGGGTAAGTTTCGGGGCGGGTAGCCAGTTCCGCTTCGCCGAGGATTTCTCCGTGGCCGTGGATGCCGTGAGCTATCTGAGTGAGCCGGATTTCGACTTCATGGCCATCGGCGCATCCCTGCGCTGGCATTTCTGAGGGGGAAGAACGGAAAGACGTGGTCACGCCCGATCATCGGGGCGTGACCGGTTATATTGTCTATCGACCGACCGTGACCTCGACGTTCAGTCCGTCACCGTGCTGAAGCACCTCGACCCCCGTCCGTGTGCCCGGCCGCTGTTCCACCCGCGCGTTGTTGATATCGCCGACCTGCTGGATGGCGGCCGCCTGCGGAACCCAGCCGAACTGCATGATGCGGGCGTCGTTGCCGCTCCCCTGTTGATCGATCAGCGCTTCATGACCCATGCCGCGCTGCAGGATGCCGGCTTGATTGGCGTCGCCTTGCTGGTTGATGGCGGCCTCGTGCCAAAGGCCCTGCTGATCGATCCGGGCCTGATTGCCGTTGCCGCTGCCGGTGGCCCGCGTCAGCTCCGGCGGCGCCAGGTCGCCGGGGGGAGCGGCGGCGGGGAGGGTCCATGGGGCGAGGCAGAACATCGCGCCGAGGACCGTGCTGTACGCCAGTCGGGAAACGCTTTTCATTCCGTGATCTCCTGTTCCAGTGATTGGAGCGGCCCTAGTGGGCCATGACCCAGGCGCCGCTCATGGGGTAGGTTTCGCGGACCTGAAGCGGCGCGGCACCGTCGGGTTCCACATCCAGGCTTACCTCGATGCGTCGGGGATCCGTGGTCGAGAGGCTGATCCGGGTCAGTGTGGCTGGCTTGGTGTGTAGCTGAATGTGGCTGCTGTCCCGGCTGCGCGTGGTGCCGGCATCGCTCACTGATTCAATGACGAGGGCATAGCGGACGGTCATGGGCCGCGATGCCACCGCATGCGCGCTGATGGTGACCGTCTGGCCCTGTTCGTCGAATTCCACCCACGCCCGGATGGGCGTGTCATCTCCGGCCCCGGCCATGGCCGGCTGGATGCCGACGACGGTGATCAGGCCGAGGGCGAGACGGGCAAAGAGTGAGTTGCTCTGAGGCATGGGAATGACTCCGCGGTAGGAAGGACCCGCCACCGGGTGGCGGGTCATCCGATGGTCAGCCCCTCAGCGGGCCGACTGATCGATCGAGGCGTAATGGCCCACCCCGTCCTGGGTGACCTCGGCCATGTTGCCGCGATCCCGCTGGGTCACCTCGGCGACATGGTAGGAACCGCTCTGCAGGACCTCGGTCGTGTTGCCGCGACCCCGCTGGTTGACCCTGGCGACACTCTCGAAGGCATCGTCCTGAGCCACGGTCATCACGTTCTCACGGCCACGCTGATCGAGGTCGGCGTAGTTGCCGCCCCAGCCGGACTGCTCCAGCGTGAGCTCATTCATGCGGCCACGCTGATCCACATCAGCAACGTTGCCCCAGTCCTCCTGAGTGATGGTGATGCTGCCGTCACGGCCACGCTGGGTGACATCCGAGGTGTTGGACCAGCCGTCCTGGTTGATCTCCACCATGCCGTCACGGCCACGCCGGTCGATCATGGCCTGATTGTAGCCGCCACCGGTCTGGTTGATGGTGGTCTCGTTACCGCGGCCTTCCTGCTCGATGGAGGCCTCCTGCTGATAGCCACTCTGGTTGATCGTGGCGGTCAGCTCCCGGCCGTCCTGCTCGATGCTGGCGACGTGATCAACTCCCGTTTGGTCGATGGTGGCCATGTTGGCGCCAAAGCCGCCGCCGTTGCCCATGCCGCCGCCATTGTTCTGCGCCAGGGCAGTGCCCATGGTCATGCCGAGCAGCAGGGCCAGCGAGAGGGCAGAAACCGTTTTGGGCTTCCTGATCATGGTGATCTCCTGTATTCCGGTTTGCGAAATGTGATTGCCAGATGCCCCTGGAGCCTCCGGCAATTCCGTTTGCCGGAGATCCCGTTGGGGCCATTCCAGAGTAGGTTCGGGGGGGCGGTGTCGGAATACGGAATGCGACGTAAATGACATCCCGGAAATCAGGAACTCTGCGGGGATTCCTTGCGGGCCGTTTCCTGATGCTCGAGAAACGCATCGTTATAGATCTGGATGACGGGCGAATTCCAGTCTTCGGCATTGGCGAGTCGCCAATGATCCTCGGAAAGCCCGCGGACAATCAGGTGGATCAATGCGGCATTGATCGCGTCATGTGTCGCTAGATAGCGCGGCTCGTTATAGGTGTAGCCCGCCTCAACCTCGAGCAATCGCTGATTGCGCACGAAACGGAAAAGCCCGCCCTCGAGCTGATAGGAATAGATGGTCTTGGTCGTGGTGACCGCGGCCAGGACTTCGCCATTGCTCACATTGACGGCGCGCAGGCTGACCGTTACCTGATCGATGACATAGGCTTCGCTGGCGCCCAGACCGAAGTAACGCGCTCCGAAGCCACCGGTGGTGGTGTTGCGGTCGTAGCCGGTGATGCCACCCTCGAACAGCACCCGGGCGTCCTGGAGGGTGGCCACGTTGGTATTGAGTTGACGGGCGACGCGCCGCTCGGTGAGTAGATCCTGCAGGCCCTCCCGCTCCAGCGGACGGAACCAGCCCGAGCGCAAGAGCGCCTCGGTGAGCAGGCTGCCGCCGCCCTGGGTAACCGCGGTGGACAGATTGCTGTTGGGTGACTCGCGGTACTGCCCGGTGAGGTCGCGGAAGCCATAGACCGCAGCGGGGATGACTCCCGCCGGCTCCGGCAGCTCGAGCAGATCGCCATAGGTGGTTGACGCGGAGGCCAGTCCGGGGCGTTCCATTGTGGCCCAGTCGGGTGGGCGGTCGCCATCAAGCGTCGTGCAGCCCACGATGACGAACCCCACGGAAAGAATAAGGCTGCGTCTCAGGATCATAGCTGGTTGTTGATGTTGATTTCGGTGAATTCGCTGCTTCCCTCGTCCCGCGCGAAGATCGACAACTCCCCCTGTGTCTCGGTGAAACGCAGCTCGAAGTCGCCGATGCTGAACAGGCGGGTACCGTCGAACGGGATCAGCTGGCCCTCATCATCGAGCAGGCCGATGTTGCTGGTGGTTGCCCGCGAGACATCCCGTAGCAGCGCTTCCTGGAGGTCTTCCTCGAAGCGCTCGATGGAGGTGCGTGCCGGCCGTCGCGCTGCCTGCAGCGGCGCCCGGCTGGTATCCTGAGTGGTCGCGCGCTGGAAACGCTGACTGAGCATACCCGGGTCACCCGACTGGATGGGCTGATAGGTGAGGTCGGCCTGGGCCGTGGCGGCCAGACCAATGCCGAGCAGGCATAGGATGGGCATTCTTCCGTGCATGATATCGCTCCTTGCGTGTCACTCGCCGGTTTGGTTGCGAAGCCTCGTCTGATACTGATCAATAATGCGGCTGACCTCGACCACCGCCTGTTCCGCGGTCTCCTCGGGCGAGGGGTTGCGAGGCCATACGCGTACCCGGTATATCGCCTGGCGCTGGTAACGCACGATCACCTCGGTGCCCTCGCTCATCCAGGGCCGCTCCTCGATGGTGATCACGCCATCCGCCACGACCGACTGGCTGCGCCAGTGGCTGGCGAATGCATCACTGAACCGGTCGCCCAGCGTGGTGACGGTGCGCTGCAGGACCATGTTGTCCAGTCCGTCGTTCTCGAGCGTGCCCCCGGGCAACGGTGGTGCTTCCAGCGGACGGTTGTCATCGATGGCGCCGTTCGCCTGTTCCTCGGCCACGACATGCATTCCGGCGAGGCCGAGGATAAGCAGGGCGATGCCGGCCCATCCGCGATGGGGCCGATGCCGGGTCATCGGTTATCGATGAGCGGTAGCGCCCTCTGCGCCCACATGGCGGCGGCGACGCGATTGGTGCAGCCGATCTTGCGGTAGGCGTTGTAGAGATGCGTCTTGACCGTATGCGGACTGACCGAGAGCTGATCGGCAATGTGGTCATTGCTCAGGCCGAGGGCGAGGGCGCGCAGTACGGCCATTTCCTTGCGGGTGAGCGTCTCCAGGTGATTCGCGATGCCGGCCCGCGAGCGACTTGTCTCCGGCTGGACCACGCTGCGGATCTTGGCCAGGAGCTGATCCACGGATTCGTTGTCGTGGAAGGCGGCGACAATATCGCGGCGGCCCATGAAGTTCTTGATATCGGCATTCGATGGCACATTCAGGAGGATCATCGGCGTGGTCGGCCGGCGCGAATCCGCCTCCGTCGCGCCATCACTCAACAGATCGGCCACCGCGCGATCACTGCTGCGGATGTCGAGCAGAATGAGGGCCGGGCGTTCGCACTGCATGAGTGCATTCAACTGCGATGGCGAGGCGAGATAGGTGCGGCAGATGCCATAGTCGGCCAGATATTTGCCCATCAAACGGTTCTGAATCGTTGAATCGCAAAGCAGCATGGCGGTTGGCAGGGGGGTGGCCGGCTCCGTGGATAAGTTGAATCGGGCCGAATACTGGCCATCCGGCCTGGCTTTTTGAAACGGCGTTTTCTGGGCATGCCTTTCCATGGTTTACCTCGATTTGGAATGGATGGGCTGATGGGGCGAATCATAGAGTCTTATTCAGGCGGGGTTCTACACGCTTTGTGTTGAGGGCCTTTAATAAGTTTTCATTAGCAATCATTTCCTATTCTTTCCGTTAATAACAGTCCACCTAAAGCAATACTCCATTCGGACCCCTTCGTTCGGAGGGGAAATACCGGAGAGAGTCGTGATTTTCGAGGGAAATGGGGTGAGGCGGAAAGAAAAAAGGCTGGATGAACGCCTAGAGCAGGAAAAAGGTGGCAAGCCCCAGAAACGACATGAATCCGATGACATCGGTCACCGTGGTGAGAACGACGCCGCCGGCAAGAGCCGGGTCGACGCCGAACCGTTTGAGAATAAGGGGCACCCCAACGCCGGAGAGGGCGGCAACGACGAGATTGATGGTCATGGCGGCGGCGATGATTGCGCCGAGGGCCGGCCGGCCGAACCAGAGAATCGCAATGCCGGCGAGGATCGCGGCCCAGAGCAGGCCGTTGAGTACGCCGATGCCGAGTTCCTTGTAGAGCAGTGCCCGTGTGTTGCGTGACGCGATCTGCCCCAGCGCGAGTGCCCGAATGACCAGCGCCAGGGTCTGCGTACCGGCGATGCCGCCCATGCTGGCCACCACCGGCATCAGCACCGCCAGCGCCACGACCTGCTGGATGGTGCCCTCGAAAAGCCCGATCACGTAGGCGGCCAGCAGGGCCGTCAGCAGATTCAGGCCCAGCCAGAGGGCCCGGCGGCGGGTGCTGGACCAGATGGGTGCGAACAGGTCCTCTTCCTCGCCCAGACCGGCCATGCTGAGGATTGAGCGTTCGGCCTCCTCACGGATCACGTCGACCACATCGTCGATGGTGATCCGGCCGATGAGCCGGCCGCGGGCATCGAGCACCGGCGCCGAGATCAGATCGCGGTCCTCGAACATCTTGGCCACCTCCCGATCGGAGGTCTCTGCCGGGATGGCAATCGCCTCGGTGTCCAGTACGTCCTCGACGCGGCCGGCAGGATCGCGGGTGAGCAGGTCGCTGACGCGCAGTACGCCGAGGAAATGGTCGAAGCGGCTGACGACGAACAGGTGGTCGGTGAGCTCGGGCATTTCACCGCGCATGCGCAGATAGCGAAGCACCACATCCAGGCTCACATCCGGCCGGACGGTGACCGTGTCGGTGTTCATCAGCCCACCGGCGCTGTCCTCCGGGTAGGCGAGCACGGCCTCCAGACGCTGGCGGTTCTGGTTATCGAGCGAGCGCAGGATCTCGCCGGTCAGCGTCTTGGGCAGGTCCTGCATGAAGTCGGCGAGGTCGTCCATGTCCATGCCGGAGGTGGCCGCCAGTACCTCCCGTTCGTCCATCTGCCGGATCAGGCCGCTGCGGACCTCGTCGTTCACCTGCAGGAGGACATCACCGCCGTTCTGCTCGTCCACCATCTCCCAGAGAAGCTTTCGCTCGGGGGCGGGAAATGACTCGAGCAGGTTGGCGATTTCGGCGGGATGCAGTGCGTTGAGCATGCGGCGTGCCTCAGGCACGGTGCCGCCCTCGAGCAGGTCGGTGACGGTTTCGGCAACGCGCCCCTGCTTGTTCTCGCGTTCTTCTGCCATTGTGCTTCCCGTCCGCTGTCAGTCGGCCTCGCCGAAGCGGTCGGCGAGCAGGGCGCCCAGCGCCTCCAGTGCCCGGGAGCCATCGTCGCCACGGGCGGTGACGATCAGTCGACTGCCCTGGCCGGCGGCCAGCATCATCAGGCCCATGATGCTCTTGCCATTGGCCTCGTTGCCGTCGTTTCTGACCTCGATGGCGGCATCGTAGTCGCTGGCGACCGCGACGAATCGTGCCGCGGCCCTCGCATGCAGGCCCAGGCGGTTGATGACCTCGAACTCGGCCTCTTGAACCGGGCTATCCGCTGCCATGGCTTTCCCTGTCGGTATCCGCCGCCGGCGGGGTCGCCTGAAGGATACCACTGCGCGCCGCGGCAAGTGCGGTCTCGGCCAGCGCATCCATGGACAGCCAGGGGTAGTTGAGAATCCGCAGGAGCATCGGCAGGTTGAGGCCGGTGATGACCGGGTAACCACGGGCACGGCCGAGGGCCACGGCCAGATTGCCGGGTGTCGCGCCGTAGGCGTCGGTCAGGATGACCACGCCATCGCCCTGATCGAGCTGGTCGGCCAGGGCATCGGCACGCCCGTGCGCTGCCTCCGGGGATTCCGCATCCTGGGGGCTGAGCGCTGCCGTCTCGAGGGGCAATCGGCCGAGGATGGCCTCGGCGGTTTCCTGCAATGCGGCGCCGACGCCGGGGTGGGTGATGAGAAGCAGTCCCGCGCTCACGGCAGCTCCCGATGCCGGACGGTGACCGTAATATCCTGTCGGCGCAGTTGTGCCGCCAGGGCCTCGACCAGATATACGGAACGGTGTTGTCCGCCGGTACAGCCGATGGCGACGGTCAGATAGCTGCGGTTTTCCGCCTCGAAAACCGGTAGCCAGTCTTCCATGAAGTCGCTGACCTGGTGCCGATAGCGGGCCACCAGGGGCGTGGCGTCCAGGAAGTCGATGACCGGCTGGTCGCGTCCGGTCAGGGGGCGCAGGGCGGGCTGCCAGTGTGGATTGGGCAGGCAGCGGCTGTCGAAAACGAAATCGGCGTCCGTCGGGGTGCCGTGTTTGTAGCCGAACGACTCCAGCTGCACGGACAGATGGGTCCGGGATTCGGTGAGCCGTGCGCGAATGATGCCGCGCAGCTCATGCAGTGTGGTTCGGGTCGTGTCCACGGTAAGGTCGGCCCGCTCGTGAAGCGGCATGAGCCGCTCGCGCTCGCCCTGGATGGCTTCGGCAAGGGGCAGGTCGGGGCCGCTCAGCGGATGGCGTCGGCGGGTCTCCGAGAATCGCTTGAGCAGGGTGGCGTCGTCGGCATCGAGGAAAACGATCTCGGCGTCCAGACCCTGTTCTCGCAGACTGTCGAGAATGCTGGGGAATCGGGTCAGCGAGGCCGGACGGTTGCGGGCATCAATGCCCACCGCATAGCTCTCCTCGCCGCCGGTATCGGCGATATGGCGGCCGAAGGCATCAAGCAGGCCCACCGGAAGATTGTCGATGCAGTAGAAACCCGAGTCTTCCAGGGTGGCCAGCGCCACGCTCTTGCCGGAGCCGGACAGCCCGCTGACGATAATCAGCCGCATGCCAGCGGCTCCGGCCGGGCCAGGCTCGTCCGGCCACCGGCGGCGAGCACTTCGAGCAGGGCCGGGAGTGGCCGACCGGGAGAAAGGGCCATGCGAGAGCAGCTTACTCCATGGATGCGGATCGGCTGCCAATCGGCGTCCGTGGTCGCCGGGAGCGGCTCATCGACGAGATCCACCACCCGATCCACGGTGGCTGACCGGGCGAGCGCCCCGGCACCGAAGCACGCCGCGACATCAATCAGCCCCGGGCCACGCAGGCAGAGCAGCCCCTCGCCGGCCGCCGGCGCGCCGCCCACGAGCCTGTCGTTCAGACGGCGGATGTCCACGGCGTCGTCCGCGACCAACTGGTGTCCGGCATGGATCAGCGCCAGTGCGGTATCGCTCTTGCCGCTGCCGGCCGGTCCGCGCAGGAGAATGCCCACCCCATCGACCAGGACCAGCGTGCCGGGAATCAGACTCATCCGTCGGACGCTTCGCTGCGCCAGCCGCAGACGCTGTCGTAGAGGTCCTGGTCGCTCTGGCAGCCCCGCAGCCGTGTGCACAGCGCCTCGTCGCGAAACATCTCCGCCAGTCGCGAGAGGATGCGCAGATGCTCGTCGTTGCTGTGCTCGGGCACCAGCAGCGCGAACAGCAGATCCACGGG
>CAJXND010000033.1 GCA_913056385.1 uncultured Ectothiorhodospiraceae bacterium | reverse complement strand
GAGGATTTCCTGAGCGGCCTGACCGTGGAGGAGCGGATCTATCGGCTGCGCTGCGTGGAGGCGTGGTCCATGGTGATCCCCTGGGCCGGTGTGCCGCTCGCCGAGGTCATCCGGCGCGCCAATCCCACCTCGCGGGCGAAGTATGTGAAGTTCTACACCAAGTACGACCCCCAGGTGTTTCCGGCGCAGCGGGCGCGGGGGATGAGCTTTCTCGCGAGCATCGACTGGCCCTACACCGAGGGGCTGCGCATGGATGAGGCGATGAATCCGCTGACGATCCTGGCGACGGGGCTCTACGGCAAGGAGATGCCCTCGCAGAATGGTGCGCCGATCCGGCTCGTGGTGCCGTGGAAGTATGGCTTCAAGAGCATCAAGTCGATCGTGCGCATCCACTTCCAGGAGACCGAACCCGCGACCACCTGGAACCTGCTCGCCCCCAATGAGTACGGCTTCTATGCCAACGTGAACCCGAACGTGAATCACCCGCGCTGGAGTCAGGCCCGCGAGCGGCGCATCGGCGAGTTCTTCAAGCAGGACACGCTGATGTTCAACGGCTACGAGGAGGAGGTGGCCGACCTCTACGCGGGCATGGATCTGCGCCAGTACTATTGAGCAGCGTCCGCGCCTCCAATGGCTGGCTGGCGGCGGTGGCCCCGGCGCTGGTTCGTCCCCCCTCGAAAGGCTGGATGCGGTTCATCCGGCTCGCCCTGTTTGCCGTGTGCGCCCTGCCGGCCGCGCTGCTCATCAGCGGCCTGCTGCGCGGTGACCTGGGCGTCAATCCGGTTGAGACGCTGCTCAACCAGTCCGGTCTGTGGGCGCTGCGCTTTCTCGTGCTCACGCTCGCGGTCACGCCCCTGCGCTGGCTGACCGGCGCCGCCTGGGTGATCCGACTGCGTCGCCAGATCGGGCTCTGGGCGTTTTTCTACGCGGCCTCGCACTTCACGGTCTATGCGCTGTTCGAGCATAGTCTGGTGCTCTCGACGATCCTCTCCGACATCGCGGATCGGCCATTCATCCTGGTCGGCATGAGTGCGCTACTGCTGATGCTGCCCCTGGCGCTGACCTCGACCCAGGGCTGGATCCGCCGGCTCGGGCGTAACTGGAAGCGTCTGCACTGGCTGGTCTACCCGGCGGCGGTCCTGGGACTGGTGCATTTCTTCTGGATCATTCGCGCCAATCGCTGGACCGAGCCGCTGATCTACGCCGGGCTGGTCGGGATTTTCCTGGTATGGCGGGTCTGGCGGAGGCGGCTTGCTGGTGTTAAATTGTAGTCACAATATTGATGTAGAAAGAAAAAAAGGTCTCAAATGCCTTCTATCCGTGAATTCAAAGCCAAGCTTTCTTTTTATGTAGCGGAGTCGCGTGCCGGTCGGCCGGTGAATATCACCTGGCATCGTCGCCCGGTTGCGCGACTGGTGGGCATTCCTCAGGAAGAGGCAGAGGGTATCGCGCGAATGATCGCCGAGGGCGATTTGACCTGGTCGGGCGGGAAGCCGGCAGGAAGCAATTATAAGATTCGCGCCGCTAAGAAGTCGGTTTCCCAGATGGTCATCGAGGATCGCGGGTGATCCTCTTCTGCGATACCTCTGCACTGGTCAAGCTCTACATCTCAGAGGATGGATCCGATGAAGTCCATCAGGCAAGGGATTGCGTGGACACCGTTGCAGTATCCCGCCTTGCCTGGGTTGAGATGCACTCTGCTCTCGCGAGATTGGTTCGAGAATCGCCAGAAATGCAGGCGATTCAGGATGCCGTAAAGGCTCGGCTAGCCGAGGACTGGCCGAGCTACGCGGTGGTTGAGCCCAGACAGGCGGTTATGGAGGCGGCAGCCGAATACACCGATGCCTTCGCGTTACGAGCTTATGATGCCGTGCAGCTTGCCAGTGCATATCATCTCCAGCAGCAAACCGGGCTCATCATTCTCTTTGCGTGCTTTGATCGACGACTCAATCAGGCAGCCAGGGTGCTTGGACTCAAGATCGACTTCGCGAATTAACCCACTCGCCTGGATCCTACCCAGTGGCGTGCGAACTGCCATGCCACACGGCCGCTGCGCGAGCCGCGCTCAAGGGCAAAGCGCAGGGCATCGGCACGCCACTGCGCTTCGGCGGCTGCCTCGCCCGGCGCGAGGGCGTCGATCCAGGCCGCGCAGATATCGAGATAGCGCTGCTGGTCGAAGGGGTGGAAGGACAGCCACAGGCCAAAGCGCTCGGAGAGTGAAATCTTCTCTTCCACGGCCTCGCCGGGGTGGATCTCCCCGTCGACCATTTTCGCCTGCTCGTTCTCCGAGAAGTACTCGGGCAGCAGGTGACGGCGGTTGGAGGTGGCGTAGATCAGCAGATTCTCGGGGGGCGCGGCGATGGAACCGTCCAGCGCGGCCTTGAGCGCCTTGTAGCTCGGGTCATCCGCCTCGAAGGAGAGGTCGTCGCAGAACAGGATGAAGCGCTCCGGGCGGCCGTCCACGGCGGCGATGATGCGCGGCAGCTCGACCAGATACTGCGGCTCCACCTCGATCAGGCGCAGGCCCTCGTCGGCGTATTCATTCAGCAGGGCCTTCACCAGCGACGACTTGCCCGTCCCCCGCGCGCCGGAGAAGAGCACGTTGTTGGCCGGGAGACCGGCGAGGAACTGCCGCGTATTGCGATCCGCGGCATCGCGCTGGCGCTCGACATGCTGCAGGGCGTCCAGACGAATCGGATGGGTGTGTGGCACGGACTCCAGCCCGCCGCCATTGGCGCCGTGAATCCAGCGCGCGGCATGGCTGCGTTCCCAGTCGATTCCGGTGGGCGTTGGCGGGAGGAGCCGCTCCACCCGGTCCAGCAGGCTGTCCAGACGGTCGGCGATTCTCTCGAGGTCATTCATCCGGCCTATGTTAGCCTCTCGCGATGGAAAAGGCAGTGGGCAATCTGGAGTGCGTCCTGACCGTCGCCGACCCGCTCATCGCCGGCCATATCGAATCCATCCTGAGCGAGCGCGGTATCCATTGCTTCGTCCGAAACCGCCATCTGGTGGGGGGCGCCGGCGAGATCCCGCCGCTGGAGGCGTGGCCGGAGGTCTGGGTGGATGCCGAGGACGCCGGGGTGGCGCGCAGGCTCATTGACGAGGTGCTCGAGCCCGCCGGCCCGGCCCCCGAGCCCTGGGTCTGCCCGGGTTGCGGCGAGACCATCGAGGGGCAGTTCGCCCAGTGCTGGCGCTGCGGGGAGTATCCGGATTGATCCAGCTAAGCCATATCACCCTCCGCCGCGGTCCTGACCCGCTGCTCGAGGGCGCGAGGCTCACCGTGCATGCCGGCAGCAAGCTGGGTCTGGTGGGGGCCAACGGCACCGGCAAGAGCACCCTTTTTGCCCTGTTGCGCGGGGAGCTCACGGTGGATGCCGGCGAGGTCTCCATGCCAGCGGACTGGCGGCTGGCCTGGATGGCTCAGGAGACGCCCGGTGTGCCGAGGCCGGCGATCGAGTTCGTGCTCGACGGGGATGCGCGCCTGCGGGCCGCCGAAGCCGAGGTGGAGGCGGCACAGGACAGCGGCGATGGCGAGCGCATTGCCCATGCCCATGCCGATCTGGAGTCGGCGGGGGGCTATGACGCCCGGGCCCGGGCGGGCACGCTGCTCCATGGCCTCGGCTTCGAGGCGGCCGTCCACGAGCAGCCGGTGTCGGCCTTCTCCGGTGGCTGGCGGGTGCGGCTCAACCTGGCAAGGGCGCTGATGGCGCCGTCCGATCTGCTGCTGCTCGATGAGCCCACCAATCACCTGGATCTGGAGACCGTGCTCTGGCTTGAGCAGTGGCTCCAGGCCTATCAGGGCACGCTCATCCTCATCGCCCATGACCGGGATTTCCTCGACAACGTGGCCGGGGGGATCGTGCACATCGAGCATCGTCGGCTGCATCACTACAGTGGCGGCTACAGCGCCTTCGAGCGCCAGCGTGCCGAGCGACTCGCCCAGCAGCAGGCGCTCTACGAGCGCCAGCAGCGCGAGATCGCCCACATGGAGCGGTTCATCGACCGCTTTCGCGCCAAGGCCACCAAGGCGCGGGCGGCGCAGAGCCGGATCAAGGCGCTGGAGCGCATGGAGCGGGTGGCGCCGGCCCATGTCGACTCGCCCTTTCACTTCGAATTCCCCGCGGCGCCGGCCGCCGGCAATCCGCTGATCGGCTTCGAGGATCTGAGCCTGGGGTATGACCAGACGCCGATCCTCGCCGGGCTGCGCCAGACCCTCGCGCCGGGTGACCGCATCGGCCTGCTGGGCCGCAACGGCGCCGGCAAGTCGACGCTGATCCGGGCGCTGGCCGGTGATCTGGCGCCGCTCGCCGGGCGCATTCAGCGCGCCCGCAACCTGCGGGTGGGGTATTTCGCCCAGCACCAGCTCGAGCAGCTCGACCCGCAGGCGAGTCCCGTCCTGCACCTCCAGCGCCTCAGCCCCGATGCCGAGCCGCAGCGGCTGCGGGACTTCCTCGGCGGCTTCGACTTCAACGGCGATCAGGCGCTGGACCCGGTGGAGCCATTCTCCGGCGGCGAGAAAGCGCGACTGGTCCTCGCCATGCTGGTCTGGCAGGCGCCGAACCTGCTGCTCCTTGATGAGCCCACCAACCATCTCGACCTGGAGATGCGCCATGCCCTGAACCTGGCGTTGCAGGGGTTCGAGGGCGCGGTCGTGGTGGTCTCCCATGACCGGTATCTGCTGGAGAGCACGGTGGCGGACTACTGGCTGGTGGCCGGTGGCGGTGTCCGTGCCTTCAAGGGTGATCTGGATGACTACCGGCGCTGGCTGGCGCGGGATGAGCGCGAGACGCGCCGTGCCGCGCGGGAGGCGGGTCAGACAGCCGATGATCGGCAGGCGGCGGTGAGTGATCAAAGCGACCCGAGCGACCCGGCGCCTGCATCGATGCCGGATGAGCCGCAAGCGGTTGGGCAATCGCGGGATGACCGCCGTGCCCGGCGCCAGGCGGTCGCCCAGGCGAAGGCGGCATTGCGGCCGCTGGAGAAGCGCGTCCGCGCGGCTGAATCGCAGATCGAGCGGTTGGACGTCGAACTCGGCGCGATCGAGGCGCGACTCGCGGACCCGGCCATTTACGCCGCATCAGCCAGTGAGGCGCTCAACGAACTGCTGCGCGAACAGGGTCGTCTGCGCCAGGCAAAGGCCGATGCCGAGGCGGAGTGGATGGAGGCCGAAGAGGCGCTGGAGAGCGCCCGTCTCGAGGCCGATGCCGGCGCCGGGCAGAGCGCCTGAGGGATTCCCGTTCGCCGCCCCAGCGCGGGCCTGTGGCGGCTTTGCCTTCCGTCGCCGGGCTGCGTATTCTCGATGACTGCCCAATACACAGATATCCAGCGGAGAGTGTTGCACATGAGAATCAACGGCAAGCTAGCGGGCGCGGTGGGCGCCCTGTCCCTGGTCATGGCCGCGGGTGCGGCTCAGGCGGAGCTGCGGATCGGCGCATTGCTGCCGCTCACTGGTGATCTGCAGGCCTACGGCGAGAGCTCGCGCAACGGCATCGAGCTGGCCGCCAGCGAAATCAATGCCGAGGGCGGCCTCATGGGTGAGGACGTGGTGATCGAGATCGCCGACACCCAGACCGAGCCGCAGGCCGGCGTCGATGCGGCCCAGCGGCTGGTCTCCGTGCAGGGCGTCTCGGCAATCGTCGGTGCGCTCTCCAGTGGCGTGACCATTCCGGTGGCGAGCAGCGTGACCTCGGTCGAGGGCGTGCCGCAGATCTCCGGTGCCTCCACGTCGCCGGTGATGACCACCCTCGAGGATGATGACTTCCTGTTCCGGACCACGCCATCGGATGCCTTCCAGGGTACGGCGCTCGCCTCGGTGGCCGTTGACGAGGGCATCGACAGTGTCGCCATCCTGTATATCAACAATGACTATGGCGAAGGGCTTGCCGATGCTTTCTCGGAGGCCTTCGAGGCCAACGGTGGCAGCGTGGTCGGCCGCACCGGCTATGAGCCGGGCATGGCGTCCTATCGCGGTGAGCTGAGTCAGGTCTCCGATGGCGACTCGCCGCTGCTGCTGATCGGTTATCCGGAGAATGGCCAGACCATCCTGCGTCAGGCACTGGAGGGTGGCTACTTCAGCGAGTTCATGTTCACCGACGGCATGAAGTCGCCGCAGATCATCGAAAACCTCGGTGCGCAGTTCCTGAACGGCAGCTTCGGCACGGCGCCGCAGGCCCGTGACGACACGGACGCCGCCCAGCACTTCCGTACTGCCTACGAGGCGACCTTCGGTGAGGTGCCGCCGGTGCCCTACATCGATACGGCCTACGATGCGGTCTACACCATCGCGCTGGCGGCCCTGCTCGCGAACAGCACCGATCCGGTGGCCATCCGCGACCATCTGCGCGCGGTCAATGACCCTGAGGGCATGGTGGTCGGGCCGGGCCAGTTCGACGTGGCCGTGGAGCTCGTCAACGCGGGTGAACCGATCAACTACCAGGGTGCTTCCGGCAGCGTTGACTACGACGCCAACGGAGATGTCGCCGGCACCTTTGGCCATTGGGTCATCGAGGATGGCGAGTACGTGACGGTGGAGGTCTTCGAGCCGTCGATGTAATCGCTGCGCCGGTCGCCGGTCCTGGACCGGCATCGCGCCAACGCCTCGGCCGGTCAGGCCGGGGCGTTTTTGTGTGGATGATTAAGCGAGAATGCGACACGGATAGTGCTTGAAGAGGGGACCCTGAGTGGCGATTGTGAGTCCTCTGGCGATGGACTGGGTAATCAGCATTCGATCAAAGGGGTCTCGGTGATGGAAGGGTAGTTCGTGCAGGAGCATCGCCTCATGCGCTGAGAAGTCCAGCAGCAGTTTCACCGCTCCTCTCCAAAGAACATGTCTTCGATTTCCCGATCCGCCTCGAGGAAATCTTCCGGAGTGACGAATTGGCCCTCCAGCAGGCCGAGTTTCCGTTTTCCCTCCGGTTTGTGAGCGACGAGGTCCACAAGGGGAAGATTGTTCTTGCAGATGGTGATCTTTTCACCGTGATACGCCTGAGCGATCAATATTCCCTAAGTTGGTCAATCCGATCGCTTTGATCTCATCAACGTCGGTGCTCGCCCGGCATCGGTGGACGCTTCTCCGGCAGCAGCCCCTGCGGTCGGCTGACCAGGATGATCTGCAGCAGGATGCCGATGAGGAAGACGCGGAAGGCGCTCTCGCTGCCGATCAGCGCCGTGGGCACCAGACCGGCGAGCATCTCGGTGGACGACCAGATCAGCCAGACCACCAGTGCGCCCAGCATGGCACCGAGATTGTTGCCGCTGCCGCCGGCGATGAGCATGACCCAGACCAGGAAGGTGCCATAGAGCGGGCGGAAGGCCTCGGGGCTGACAAAGCCGACGAAATGGGCGTAGAGCCCGCCGCCCAGGGACATGATGCAGGACCCCACCACGAAGGCCTGCAGGCGGAAGCGCGCGATGTCCTTGCCGGCCGCCGCGGTGGCCGGTTCATTGTCGCGGATCGCCCGCAGGACACGGCCCCAGGGCGAGCGCCGGGCGATTTCCACCGCCAGCCAGGTCAGGCCGACAAAGGCGGCGACGACGAGGAGATAACCGCCGTTGCCCACACCGAAGGGCTTCTGGATCCCCGGGATGCCGCGGGTGCCGTTGCTGAGCCAGCCCTCGTTGAGGAAGAACAGCCGGATGATCTCGGCGATACCGATGGTGGCAATGGCCAGATAATCGGTGCGCAGGCGGGCGGTGATGCGCCCGACCGCCCAGGCGATGGGCAGGCAGACGAGGACCGAGCCGACCAGGCCTGCCAGGAAAGGCAGATTGAAGCCGCCCAGCCAGTTATCCGACGGGCCGGTGGTGAGAATCGCCGTGGTGTAGGCGCCCACCGCGAAGAAGCCCGCGATGCCGATATTGAACTGCCCGGTCATGCCCCATTGCATGTTCAGTCCCAGCGCCATGATGGCGTAGATGCCCACCAGGTTGAGGAAGAAGAGGGCGTAGGCGCCCAGTCCGGCAAGTTCCATTACACCGACCCCTTGATGATGCCCTGCGGCCGGAAGATCAGCGTGACCACCATGATGGCGAAGGCCACCGCCGGCTTGTACGAGCCCGGAATGATGAGCGTGGAGAGCTCCATGGCGCAGCCGATCACCAGTCCCCCGAGGATGGCCCCGTAGGGCCGGCCGATCCCGCCCAGGATGGTGGCGGCGAAGATGGGCAGCAGCAGGGTCCAGCCCATCACCGGATGCAGCCGCGTGTCCATGCCGAGGAACACGCCGGCCGCCGCGGCCAGCGCGCCACCGATGGCCCAGGTCCACATGATCACCCGGTCGGCGGGGATCCCGGTGACCAGGGCCAGGTTCATGTTGTCGCTCATCGCCCGCATGGCCTTGCCCATCTTCGTGCGGGTGAGGAATAGGTGCACACCGATCACCAGCACCGTGGCGGCGACGAAGATCAGCAGATGGTCGGGTTTGAGGGTGAGCGGTCCGATGCGCCAGGGAAGCTGGATACCGGTCTCGTAGACCTCGTTGCTGCTGCCCCAGACCATCTGGATGAACGAGCGCAGAACCAGCGCGGTGGCGAACGAGGCGATCAGCAGGATGACCGGCTGGACCCGGCGGATACGTCGGTAGACCACCTGGTCGATGCCCACGGCGAGGCCGGCGGTGAGGAGCATGGCGACGGGCAGGGCGGCGAGCACCGGCAGGTTGAAAACGGTGACCACCGTGAGGGCGAAGTAGGCACCGATCGCCATCAGGTCGCCGTGGGCGAAATGCGCGAAGCGCAGCACGCCGAAGATCATGGTCGCCCCGACGGCGCCCAGCGCCAGGATGCTGCCGAGCAGGATGCCGTTGATGAGGAGCTGGATGAACTCGATCATTGCCTGTCAGCCGCCCAGGAACATCTCCGCCACCTCGGGGTTGGCGAGGAGGGCGGGGCCGGTGTCTTCGTAGCGATTCTCGCCGGTGGCGAGCACGTAGCCGCGATCGGCGGCGGCCAGCGCCTGGCGGGCATTCTGCTCGACCATGAGCACGCCAATGCCCAGTTCGTTGATGCCCTTGATCCGCTCGAAGGTCTCGTCGATGAGCCTTGGAGAGAGTCCGGCGGTCGGCTCATCGAGCATGAGCAGATGCGGGTCGACCATGAGCGCCCGGCCCATGGCCACCATCTGGCGCTCGCCACCGGACATCACGCCCGCCTGCTGGTGGCGGCGCTCCTTGAGCCGGGGGAAGATCTCGAAGACCTTTTCCATGCGCGGGCGGTGATCGCCGCTGAGGGCATAGGCGCCGAGCTCGAGGTTCTCCATCACGGTCAGCGACGGGAACACGTTGGACTCCTGCGGGACGTACGCAATGCCCCGGGTGACCATGCGCTCCGGTGGGCGGTTGGTGATGTCCTCGCCCATGTACGCCACGCGCCCCTCGCGAATGGGCACCAGGCCGAACACGGCCTTCATGGCGGTGGATTTGCCGGCCCCGTTGGGGCCGACGATCACCACGATCTCGTCGGCCTCCACCCGCAGGTGGGTGCCGCGGAGGATGTCCACGCCGCCGTAGCCGGCGTAGAGTCCGTTTGCCTGCAGAAGACTCATGCCTCAGGCCGCTCCCGTCCCGCCGCTGATACCGGTGCCCAGATAGGCCTCGCGCACCTCCGGATTGGCGCGCAGCGTGGCCATGTCGCCCTGGGCGATCAGCTCGCCGTTGGCCATGACCATGACCGGGTCGCAGAGCCGGGCGATCAGATCCATATCGTGTTCGATGACGCAGAAGGTGTAGCCGCGCTCGCGGTTGAGCCGCTCGATCGCCTCGGCGAGCTTGCCGAGCAGCGTGCGGTTGACGCCGGCCCCGGGCTCGTCGAGTAGCACGGCCCTGGCATCGGTCATCATGGTCCGGCCGAGGTCCAGGAGTTTTTTCTGGCCGCCGGAGAGGTTGCCGGCGAGTTCGTCGCGCAGGTGACTGATCTCCAGGAACGCCAGCACCTCGTCGGCCTGACGCAGGATGGCGCGATCCTCGCGGACCACCTTCCACCACTGCAGCCAGCTCTGAAGCAGGCTCTCGCCGGCCTGGCGGGCGGGCACCACCATCAGGTTCTCGCGCACGGTCATGCGCGAGAATTCGTGGGGGATCTGGAACGTCCGGACCAGGCCCTTGTGGAAGAGCTGGTGGGTGGGCAGGCCGGTGATGTCCTCGCCCTGGAGGCGGATGCGACCGCTGTCCGGGGCGAGGGCGCCGGCGACGATGCTGAACAGCGTCGACTTGCCGGCACCGTTCGGGCCGATCAGCCCGGTGATGCTGCCCTCGGCCACCGTGAACGACACCTCACGGACCGCCTGCAGGCCACCGAATGCCCGGGAAATCCGCTCGATTTCGATCACGTTGTCGCCCCCGCTGTCCGCGATGCTACTCGTGCACGTGGCCGTGCTCGATTTCCTCGTCCGAGGCCTCACGCACGTCGGAGACCTTGACCTTGAAGTTCAGCGTCTGTCCGGCGAGCGGGTGGTTGGCGTCGACCGTGACGCTGTCACCGCTGACGGCGGCCACGGTCACCACCTGGGTACCTCCCTGGGTCTGGGCCTGGAAGCGCATGCCGGCCTCGACATTGTCGACGCCCTCGAACATGCTGCGCGGGACGTCCTGCTGCAGGCGATCGTCACGCTCACCGTAGGCTTCTTCCGGGGGTATGCTCACATCCAGGTCGTCCCCGGCGGTCTTACCCTCCAGGGCATTCTCGAGGCCCGGGATGATATTGCCGGCACCATGCAGATACTGCAGTGGCTGGCCTTCCGGCGAGGCGTCCAGGACCTCGCCCTCGGTGTCGCGCAGGGTATAGTCGATGGCAACCACCGCGTTCTTTTCGATCTGCATGAAGACCTCTGAGTCGATTATGTGTGATCGCGTAGTGTAAACGTCCGGTTTGTGCCGAACAAACGCGTTCGGCTGGTCATTGATGGCCTTGACGGATAGGCTCTGGTGTCTGTTTTCTGGAGGGAACGCATTTGGTGGCAACGCCGGATCAAGTCGGGCTGAGCGGCGCGGCGGCGCATGGTCGGGGCCTGGTGATCGCGCTGGGTGCGGTGCTGCTGATCAGTTTCGATGCGCTCATGGTGCGGCTCGCCGATGCGCCGCACTGGGATGTGGTGTTCTGGCGCGGGTGGCTGATCTTCGCGTCACTCGGGGCGTGGATGCTCGTCAGCGGTCATCGCCTGAAGCTGCCCGCCGGACGACGCGAGCGCTGGCTCATCGCGGCGTCGGTGGTGCTGCTCTCGGGTAACACGACGCTGTTCGTGCTCTCAGTGACCTACACGGCCGTGGCCAACACCGTGGTGATCCTTGCCGCGTCACCGTTTTTCGCGGCGCTTTTCTCGCGCATCTTCCTGCATGAGTCCGTGCCCCTGCGGACCTGGGTGGCGATCGCGCTGGCGGTGCTCGGCGTGCTGGTGGTGTTCGGTGGCGGGCTGCAGGGCGGGTCGGTGCTGGGCGACAGCCTGGCGCTGCTGCTGGCGATGACCGTGGGTGCTCAATTGACGATTCTGCGCCGCTTCCCCGCCGTGCCGCGTCTGCCGCTGGTGGCGCTGAGCGGCGCCATTGCCGGCGCCATGGCCATCCCGTTCGCGGCGCCGTTCAGCCTGTCGCCTTCCAGCTACGCGGTGATCGGCATCATGGGGGTTCTGCAGATGCCGCTTGCCACCGTGATGCTCACCGTTGCCACCCGATATCTGCCCTCGCCGGAGGTCAGCCTGTGCCTGCTCATCGAGACCATCCTCGGCCCGATCTGGGTCTGGTGGCTACTCGGCGAGGCGGTGCCGAGCCTGACACTGGCCGGCGGCGCGCTGATTCTGACCACCGTGGCCGTGCATGCCTCGCTGGCCCTGCGGGCCGAGCGACGACCCCCACCTGTCTGACCCAAGGAGTGACCTGCATGACCGATCGACCGGGATCCGGCGCGATCCGGCCGCCGCTTGCCATGCGCCGGCCGATCACCGACACCCGCCATGGCGTGACGCGCACCGATCCCTACGCCTGGCTGCGTGATGCCCATTGGCGCGACGCCATGGTCGACCCCGCGCGTCTGGATCCGGCGATTCGCGACTACCTCGAGGCCGAGAACCGCTACGCCGAGTCGGTGATGGACCCGCTGGAGCCGCTGCGCCAGACGCTGGTGACCGAGCTGCGCGGGCGCATTCGCGAGGATGACAGCAGCGTGCCGGCGCCGGAGGGCGCCTGGGCGTACTACTCGCGCTATCGCGAGGGCGGGCAGCACGCGCTGCTCTGCCGGTGGCCCCGCGACGGCGGGGAAGAAGAGGTGCTGTTCGACGGCGACCGCGAGGCGGCGGGTACCGAGTACTTCCGCCTGGGCGGCGCGGCCCACAGCCCCGATCACCGCTATCTCGCCTGGGCCAGTGATCGCGCCGGCGCGGAGTCGTTCAGCATCCGCGTGCGGGATCTCGCCACCGGCGACGATCTCGACGAGGTCATCCATCCGGCCCGCGGCGACATGGCCTGGGCCAATGATGGCAAGACCTTCCTCTACACGGTGATTGATGACGAACACCGGCCGCGCTGGGTCTACCGCCATCGGGTGGGCATGCCGGCGGAATCGGATGAGCTGGTCTACACCGAGCGGGATCCGGGCTTTTTCCTGGGCGTGGACCGCACCGAGAGCGGGCGCTACCTGCTGATCGACAGCCACGACCACACCACCTCGGAGGTGCGCTGGCTGCCGGCCGACGAGCCGACCGCGGAGCCGCAGCTCATCGCCGGGCGCGAGCGGGATGTGGAGTACTCGGTGAGCGACCACGGCGATGATTGGTTGATCCTCACCAACGCCGGCGGTGCGGAGGATTTCTGCATTGCCCGTGCGCCGATCGGCGCCACCGGGCGGGAGCCCTGGACACCGCTGGTGGCCCATCGCCCGGGCCGGCTGATCGAGGGGATGCTCGTGTTCGCCGACTGGCTGGTCCGCCAGGAGCTGGAGGATGCCGACTCGCGGCTGGTCATCCACGAGCTGGCGACGGGCGAGGAGCATGTCATCGAACAGCCCGATCCCTGTGTCGAGGTTGGCGTGATGCCGGGGCTCGAGTATGAGACCGACATGCTGCGCTTTGCCATGAGCGGATTTGCCCGGCCTGCCCAGGTGTTCGACTACGATATGCGTCACCGCGAGCGCACCCTGCGCAAGACCCAGGAGGTGCCCTCCGGACACGACCCCGAGGCCTATGTCACGCGGCGCCTGATGGCAACGGCACCGGATGGCGAGTCGGTGCCGATCTCCCTGTTCCATCATCGCGACGTGCAGGCCGGGGCCGATACGCCGCTGCTGCTCTACGGCTACGGGGCCTATGGCATCAGTGAGCTGCCGGGCTTCAGTCCCAACCGTCTATCGCTGGTCGACCGCGGCTTCGTCTATGCCATCGCCCATGTGCGGGGTGGCCGCGAGCGCGGTTACCGCTGGTACCGTGAGGGAAGACAGGCGGCCAAGCGCAATACCTTCACCGATTACATCGCCTGTGCCGAGGCGCTGATCGAGGCGGGTTATACCGGTGCCGGGCGCATGGCCGCCCACGGCGGCAGTGCCGGCGGGATGCTGGTCGGCGCCGTGCTCAACCTGCGACCCGGGCTTTTTCAGGCCGCGGTGGCGGATGTGCCGTTCGTGGATGTGCTCAATACCATGCTCGATCCGGATCTGCCGCTCACGCCGCCGGAGTGGCCCGAGTGGGGCAATCCCATCGAGGATCCCGAGGCCTATGCCGGGATCGCCGCCTACTCGCCCTACGACAACGTGGCGCCGCGGCCCTACCCGCATCTGTTGGTTACCGCCGGGGTCTCCGACCCGCGGGTGACCTACTGGGAGCCGGCCAAGTGGGTGGCGCGCCTGCGCAGCGAGGGTGAGCCGTCGGGGACGGTGCTGCTGCACACCAACATGAGTGCCGGGCACGGCGGCCCGGGCGGGCGGTTCCAGTATCTCGAGGAGGTCGCCTACCGCTACGCCTTCCTGCTCTACCACATGAGATCGTCCGGGACGGGGTGATCGGCGTAGGCATCGTCCTCGTCGCCCGCGTCGCTGTCGGCGGCGGTCCAGGCGATGAGAAACGGCGCCCGACTGCGCACCTTCTCGACGATGTCGCCGGGGATGAGCCGGTAACGCCCCCGTGTGCGGGCAATGGCGAGCTTGCCACTGGCGAGTTCACGACGCTGGGCGGCGCTGACGTGAATGGGGCGGATGCGGCCATTGTGGCTGAACTGGAAGCGCTCCTCGCCGTCGTGGGCGATCTCGTTGTCGATCACCATCTGCCGCGCCGCCTTCTCGTCGGCCGCCTGCTTGCGCTCCTCCTGGCGCCGGGCGTTGAGGGTGCGATCCCTCGCCCGACGGTCCGCCTCGCGCCGGGCGGCCGCCTCGCTGGCCGCGCTCTGCTCGGCGTCGGCCTCGCCGCGCCGGCGTTTCTTGCGCTTGCTGCTGCGGGTCTTCTTCACCGACTGTTCGTCGACAAGACCCGCCTTGAGCAGTTGATCGCGGAGGCTGTCACTCATCGCTGTTGCCTTCAGTAGGCCTCGTCGAGGACCTGCTGGCGGAGCTGGTCATACTCGGACTGGTTGATCAGGCCGCGCTCGAGCAGCGCGTCGAGCTCCTCGAGCCGCGCGGTCAGCGTATCCGCGGGGCTCATCCCGCTATCCGCCTGGCGCGTGGTCGTCAGCTCCGCAAAGCCCACTCCGTCGAGGCGAAAGAATCCATCCAGACAGGATCCGCGCTCGTCGATGCTGCCGGAACCAGTTAGGCGAATATAATCCGCTCCGTTATTGGCAGCACGCCGGCGAAGTAATTCAAGTGCCTCTTGCCGGGCCTCTTCGACGCTGCTGTTCGAATTGCAGTTAGCGCGGGCGATCCCGCGGTGTCTGCCCGTGCTCCTCGCGTCGAAATCGGGTGGTTCCGTGCCGATGACGACTTCGCTAGCTGCCGTTGGTGCGGCCTGGGGCGAACCAGAAGCCCCAAGACCCAAGTTCGCCGTGGACAGGTCCAGGTTGGCTCCGCAGCCCGTGAGCAGCAACAGGGAAGCACAATAAGTGATTACGGTACGGACGGTCATCGGCGACTCCGATCGGTATGAATTCGTTGACCCGCGAAGTATTGCTGATGAGGGCAGCGATTGGCCAGTCCGCTATGGCCAAAACCGGACTGAAAGGGTACGGTTTGAGCCGTTGAATCGAGCCTTTTCCTGTCACTGAAAACCAGCAAAGGAGACCCCCATGGCCTTCACGCTACCGGATCTGCCCTACGACTACGATGCGCTGGACCGTTCCATCGACGCCCGGACGATGGAGATCCATCACACCAAGCATCACAACACCTACGTGACCAAGCTGAATGACGCGGTCAGTGGTACCGACCACGAGGGCAAGGCGCTGGAGGATCTGCTCACGGGCATCTCCACCCTGCCCGTTGCGGTGCGGAACAACGGCGGGGGGCACTACAACCACTCGATGTTCTGGAAGATGCTCTCGCCCAACGGTGGGGGGGCGCCGAACGGCGCCGTGGCGGATGCCATCAACGAGGCCTTCGGCTCCTTCGACAGCTTCCGCGAGACCTTCACCAACGCGGCGCTGGGTCGCTTCGGTTCCGGCTGGGCCTGGCTGATCCACACCCCCGAGGGGCTCAAGGTCACCTCCACGCCCAACCAGGACAACCCGATCATGGACGTGGCCGAGGTGCGTGGTACGCCGGTGCTGGGCATCGACGTCTGGGAGCACGCCTACTATCTGCGCTACCAGAACAAGCGCCCGGACTACGTCGAGGCGTTCTGGGACGTGGTCAACTGGGACGAGGTCAACCGCCTGCTGGCGGACGCGGGCTGAACCGCCGCAGATCCCGTCGCATTGCCCCCGCCAGCGGGAGCTGCGCATCCTGCGGATGCAGACCGATGCGCAGCCCTGCCTGCGGGGCGCGAAGCCGGTTGAGGGCGTTGCTGATCTGCAGCGCCCGATACTGGAACCGATTACCGGCCTCGTAGCCGAGCAGCGCGCGATGGTGCCAGCGTCCGCTGGCCACCGTGTAGATTCCCTGCAACGTCTCCACCGAACCGAAGGGCTGTTCGTTGAGCCGCGCCCGCGGTAACGCCCCCAGCGCCCAGGCGGGTGGGACGTAGAGTTCACCCGGCACCAGTCCCTGCGCCTCGAACCAGGCATGGCAGCGTCGCATGAGCGAGAGTATCCCCTCGGCATCAAGCGCGAGGTGCTCGGCCACGTCGCGGGAGATGAGTGCGCCATGCAGGCGATGCCAGGCACCGCCATAGCGCTCGATGCGGTGGTGCCAGCCGTGGCCGGCAAGCTCGTGGCCATCCGCCTGCCATTGGCGCAGCGTCGCGATACCGCCGACATCCCAGTCGGCCCCGGGCACCACCAGCAGAACGGGCGGCGGCCAGCCACAGGCCTTGCATAGTGCGATGAGCGAGCCGACCCGCGCGAGCGTTGTCGGCATGACATCGTGAATGCTCAGGTGGACATCAACTGCGCTCATGGGGCGATCAGCGCCATCCACTCGTCGATGCACTGCCGGGCCATGTGTGCGCCCCGGGCCCGGGCGGTTTGCGCCCGGGCGGCGAGCGAGGAGGGTGGCATGGCGATGACCGCCTGCAGTGCCTCGGTGACGCTTTGCCGTGCGTCCATGACCAGTAGGCCATCGGCGAGCTCCGGCCAGTCAGCGATACCGCACCCCGGTGATACCAGCGCCAGCCGGCCGCGCACCATGGCCTCCAGCGCCACCGTACCGAAGGCTTCAACCCGCGAGGGCAGCACCAGCAGGTCGCTCTCATCGATGATCCCGCGCAGATGCCCGCGCTCGAGCCAGCCGACATACGTGAGGTTGTCGAGCCGTGCCGCCGCCGCTTCCACCTGATCGCGCATCGGGCCGTCACCGGCGATGCGAAAGTGCAGCTCGGGATGGGCCTCGGCAGCCTCGATCACTGTCTCGACGCGCTTTTCTGCGGCCAGACGTCCGACGAACAGAATCCGCTGTGGCGGGGTCTGCAGCGGGGCAAGCGGCATGTCGAGGAAGTCCCGTGGAATGGGGGTGTTGACCCGCACGGCGCGGCGCGCACCTTTCTCACTGGCGAGGCGATGCATGCGCGCCGAGTTGCTCACGACAACCCCCGCCCGATGGAACAGGATGCGGTTGATACCCCGCATCGCCGTGCGGTTCAGCGCCCCCCGCAGCCGCCCCCAGTAAAGACCGGCCAGCGCTTCGTAGTCGGTATGCAGGCCGAAAATCAGCCGCGCCCCCAGCCGCCGTGCCATGAGGCCAGCCAGCACGCCATAGGGGCCGGGCGTGGCGACGATCAGGACCTCCGGCGAGGCATCGTCGATCGCCTGTCGCAGGGCAAGAGGCGAGGGCAGCGTGAGGGCCTGAGTGGCGTCGCCGGGCAGGGCGGTCTCGTACCAGTGCGGGATGACCGGGGGTTCATTGCCATTGGCCACCATCTGGACGGCCGCTACCCGACCCTCCAGATGCGCGAGCAGATCACTGTAATAGGTTCCGACACCATTGCGCTGCGGCGCGGCGTCCGAGACCACGACCACCCGCAGGCGATGGGTCAGGGCCGGGCAGGCGCTGGCGGGGACCGCCTCGGTGGCGGCAAAGTCGAAGGCGGCGCGTATGTCGGCGAACGCGTCGGCCACCTGCGCGCTATCGAGACCGTAGTCGGCGAGGGCATGCCGGTGGCTGGAGCGATGCGCCCGCGCCCGGGCATCCAGCGCCGCCAGCCGCTCGGCAAAGTGCCCCTCAAGCGGCAGCGCCAGATGCGCATAGACCTGGCGGATGGCGGGGGCGAGTCCCTGACGCTGGGCACCCAGAGGCAGGAATACCGAACGCGCCGGGGCCCGCGCGGGCAGCACCGAGAGCAGGTTGCGGTAGCCGAACTGCAGTTGCGCGAGCATGCGCCGCGTGAGCTCATCCTGGTGGATATGGCCATGCAGGGCGCGCAGGCCAGGGCCCAGGCTGGAGAGCTGCGAGGACACGACTTCGGCCGGATCGCGCAGGCAGGCAATGAACCGGGCATCGGGGAAGGCCTCCACCAGGCTGCCCGCCAGGGCGGCATGGCTGGCGTTCTTGGCAAGATAGGTGCGATCCGCGCCATGGAAGTAGAGGTGCCGCTGGATGACACGGCGGTACTGGCGCATGAGTCGCTCGCGCTCGTCATCGGCGAGGGCGATATCCCCGCGCCCGAGGCGCCAGAGTCGGTCGCTGTCGGGAAAGGCCACCACCAGGATGAACGCCGAGAGCTGCGGCAGCAGGCTGAGATAGTCCTCCTCCGGGGCATGGGCATGGACCGGATGGGCGTCGGTGAGCGGAGCCAGCCAGCGTCGATTGAGCCATCCGGCAAGCCGCCGTCCCGGACCGCCCGCCGCCCGGTCGAGCCGGGCGAGGCCCCGCCAGAGGTGGCGGTGCGTGACCGACGGGGCGAGCAGGCACTCCCAGGTGCGCTGGGTGGTGAATTGAGGGTCCTCGGCGAGGGCTTCGTGCAGCGCGGTGGTGCCGCTTCGCGGAACCCCGAGGATGAACACCGGGCGCTGCACGGCGATGCGTCGGTAGCCGCGGAACAGCAGCTCGTCGAGCCACAGGCCGATCCAGTAATACAGCAGTGCGACCGGGAGGATCAGCGCCAGCCCCAGGGCGACGATCCAGCGCCGGGGGCCGTTGCGCAACAGCCCGCGGCGGCGGGGCATGAGACCTGATCCGACCAGGCCGAGGGCATCGGCCAATACCCTTAACATTGGCTGAAGGTCAGTGCGGGCGCTTGCGGTCGTTCTTGCCGAAGTGATTGGCGAGGGCCCGGTCGAGCTTGCCCGCGGCCTGGTGCGAGGCGGTATAGGCGTCCTCGGCCAGTGCCTCGGCGACAATGGGATCCATGCCGCGCGGATGCGCCTCGAGCAGGCAGTGAATATCACGGCCGCCCTTATCGGCGTTGTCGTCCTTGAAATGCACCTCGATGCGGGTCAGGCGCTCGCCATGCTTGCGCTCCACGGGCTCGAGCTTGTGCTGGACGTGGTCGCGCAGTGCATCGGAGAGCGGGACACCATCGCCGGGATTGATAATGAGTTCCATGATCGGTTCTGGGCTCCTTGTCGGGTGATTGAAGGCGGATGGCTTACGGCTGGCTGGGCTGCAGTTCGTCGAGGGCGGCACTGAAGCCGAGCATGGACATGGGCAGCTCGACATTACGGCCCTGGGGGTCAACGATGGTCAGCACGCCTTCGGCGCCGGCACGCATCTGACCGACCAGCGCGTCGCTGAGTTCGATATCGGCACGGCAGCCGCTGGCCAGGCATAGCTGCACCGGGAAGCGGATCGGCTGGTTGTCATCGATCTGCATCTGCACGCCCGGTGGCAGCAGCATGCCCAGCGGCAGGTTGAAAAGCGCGACCGGCTGAGCGGCGTCCTGGGGGTAGCCGATGACCACCTCGAGCACTGTCTGCTCGGTGTCCTGTTCGCTCACCTGCTGGTACATCTCGCAGAACTCGCCGGCACCGAAGGCATCGGCCGGTGCGGACTGGCAGCGCACGATCCAGTCTTCGTGGCGGG
>CAJXND010000032.1 GCA_913056385.1 uncultured Ectothiorhodospiraceae bacterium | reverse complement strand
CAATCCAGATAGTGTCCATGCCACGGTGCGCCTTATGAAAGGCGATGTCCAAACCAAGCACCAACCACACGCAAAGGATGATGGCAGCCAGCCGGTCACGCTGCGCATCCGTGCCGGCGATGGTCGCCAGGGGATCATCCGTGTAAGCCTGCAGGGCAACTTCTGTAGGCAAGAACAGGCTCTGACAAAGCCTGGCTACAGCGGCGCTGATGGTTCCCCACGTCAATGATGACGCCTTAGCGCCCTGCCCAGTGCGCAGAAAAACGATGCAAGTACCCCTGAAGACCGCCACTTGGTAAGGGCGCTCGGATGGGTGCAAAGGCACCATCCAGTAAGCGTTGGAGAAATCCGCGACAAGATGCTCAACCGCGTAGCGCATCGCGCTCATGCCACCCTGCCGAGGGCGGGCATACAGCATGCGCAGGGTGTCGTCCACTGCGTCAAGAGTCCGCGGGAGAGTCAGGCGCCATGCGGCCACAGCGCATTCGTTGGCATTGGACTCCTTGGCGTCTAGGATGAGACGCTTCTTGACGCTGATGGTGGTGCCAGCTTCATCGGTCTTAGTGCGCACGATGAGGCCCAACTTGGAGATGATCGGAAGCACACCGCCAAGGTAGGCCTTGGCATCGGCGTAGGACGTGAAGGTGCGCGTCCAGCCGTTGCTCTTGTCGCACATCTCACCCACCAGCGCTTCAGCATCCTCATCCTGCTCAAGTGAGCTGTAGTTGTCCGTGGCATGTGCAGTGGATGTAGCTTCTTCCACGGTGGAAGTGGCCACATCGATCTTGGCTGGAAACGTGCTGGTGTCAAGGACCGGCATAGCGACACCGGCCGGAGCTCCCTGACGCAGCCAGGCAATGATCGCAATTGCCGGGTCGCCAGCTTGCTTCATCCAAGCCTCCAGGATGCCGGCGCGAATCGGCGTGGAGACATCGCCATTGCAGACGGGGTCAATGTCCGCAGTGCCCAGGACAGTGGCGATGCGCTGGCGAAGCTGGACGATGTCAGCGTGGTGGAAGTCAAACTGGCCTTTCTCGCCGCCGCGGGCATGGCCACCGCCGGGGCACAGGCTGCCGAGTTCGAACTCGCCGAGGGCACAACGCTGACCCTGGGGGGTGAGGTGGTTCTCAACTACCTCTACGAGAAGCGCGCCAATGGCAACGACGACACCAAGTTCGTCGATGACGGCTCGCTGGTGATCCTGGGTGGCAGCCGGGATCTCGGCAACGGCATCACCGCGTTCGTGGAGACGGAATTCGAGTACAACATGCTCGGCAACAACGACGATGTGAAACGCGACGCCAGCATCCTCGGCTTTACCGGCGAGTTCGGCGAGTTCCAGATCGGCGCGAGCGACAACGTCTTCGAGGATCTGATCTCCGACGCCGTGGACCCCTTCGAGAACGCCACCCTCGAGCAGGTGAGCCTGACCAACGAAGACAGCATGGTCACCTACTACAGCCCGGACATGGATGGCTTCTCGTTCCGCCTGCAAGGACGACACGATAATCGCGGCGATGGAGAGAGCGCAGAGATCAGCCTGATCGCTGCCGCCGAGTACGACTTCGGTCCGGTCGCAGTGGCCGCCGGCTATGACAGCCGCGGCTCGGTCAACGCCGGTGATAACGAGTTCAAGTCGCAGGATCATGTCGTTGGTCTGGCGGTCACCGGCCAGCTCACCGAGCGTCTGGAGGCTAGCGCCCGGTTCGCCCAGGAGAATGATCAGGCGGGTAATGACAAGGATTTCACCGCCATCGCCCTGGTTTATAATTACGGCGGCGGTGATCTGTATGGTGCCGCTCAGAACTACGACCCGAGCGGCGGCGATAACAGCACTCAGGTGGCGACCGGCATCAACTACGAGATCGCCAGCGACCTCCTGATCTTCGCCGAGTACGGTGATCTGGATCGCAAGCTCACCAATGGCGATGTGGATGCGGGCGACACCGACAAGCTGGGCGTCGCGGGCCTGATCTACGAGTTCTGATCCGACCTGACGGCTGTCCCCCACCCCGAACCGTCCGCCGGCGTCGCTAACCGGCGGGCGGTTCTCCTTTTCTAGAGATCCAGTTCCCCCTGACCCGGTGACACACGCCGCCTGCGCCGCGGCCGCTCGGGGCTCGGCGTGCGACTGGCGTGCTTGCGGCGAACACGCTCGGACTCCCGCCGCAGGTCACGGCTGGCACGATGCGCCTTGATCCGCTCGCGGGCCTCGCGGGCGGCCTGCTCATGATCCACCAGCGGCTCGGGGTAATCCCGGCCGAGGCGGACACCGTAGCGCTCCTGCAGCCCCGCGGTCATGCGCCAGGGCTCATGGACCCACTCCGCCGGCACCCCGGCGAGGGCGGGAATCCAGTGGCGGATGTAGTCGCCGGCCGGGTCCTGGTCGCGGGACTGCTTGACCGGGTTGTAGATCCGCAGGGTATTGATGCCGGTGGTCCCGGACTGCATCTGGAACTGGCAGTAGTGGATACCCGGTTCATAGTCGGTGAAAAGCCTTGCGAGCGCTCGAGCCGGCTCGCGCCAGTGCATCCATAGATGATAGCTGGACACCGCCACCAGCATCGCGCGCATGCGAAAGTTGATCCAGCCCTCGGCGCGGAGCTGCCGCATGCAGGCATCGACGAACGGCAGGCCGGTGCGCCCCTCGATCCAGGCGGCGAGGCGCGCAGGGTCCGTGTGGGTCTCGTCCCGCAGTCCGTCGTAGCCGCGGTGCATGTTGCGGTACTCGATGGCGGGCTCATCCTCGAGCTTCTGGATGAAGTGGCAGTGCCAGTGCAACCGCGACTCGAACGATTTCAGCGATCGGGCCCATTGGGAGTGGGGCGCGGCGGCGCGGGCCTCGGCCCAGCGGCGGCGGTGGGTCTGCACGATCTCGCGCAGCGAGAGGGTGCCGTAGGCGATATGCGGAGAGAGGCGCGAGCACACCTGCCAGGCCGACACCGGACTGGCCATGCCCTGTCGATAGGTCTCGCCGCGCTCGGCCAGAAAGCTCGCGAGCAGGTCCTCACCGGCGGCACGGCCCCCGGGCTGCCGCCCGGGACAGTGCGTGCGGCCGATGCCGCGCTCGGCGGGCAGTGCCTGCGGGTCGAGGGCCCGGCGGCGGAGCGCCGGACCGGGCTCCGCGGCCATGGCCTGCCCCGGCAGGCTCACCGGGGCAGCCTTCATGCGCCGCTCCCAGTGTCCGGCCCAGGCATCACGGCTGGCCAATGGGCGGACGACGCCGAACTGCGGCGTCTGCTCGAATGCCACACCGGTCCGCCGACACCAGTCGGCCACCGCCCGGTCGCGGGCGTAGGTCCAGGCGTTGCCGGTCTCCTCGTGGGCGTGAATGGCCGAAAACCCCGTCTCGGCATGCAGTGCCTCGAACGCCGCCGGCAGGTCGGCCTCGACGATCCACAGCCGCAGGCCGCGCTCGCGCAGCGCGGCATCCAGCTCGACCAGACTCTCGCGAATGAACGCCCAGTGCCGGACCGCCGTATCCGGCTCGGCCCAGTAGCCGGGCTCGATGACATACACCGGCAGCACCGGGCCCGCCGCCATGGCCTGCGCCAGCGGCGCATGGTCGGCGACGCGCAGGTCGCGCTTGAACCAGACCACCTGCGGGTTCATCGCCGGCGCTTGCGCCCGCTCGGTACCGCCCGCGGCGCATCGGCCACGCCCGCGGTCTCCGCGAGTCGACGATTCCGTCGGCAGCGCTCGGAGCAGTAGCGCACGTTCTCCCAGTCCTTGGCCCACTTGCGCCGCCAGGTGAAGTCGCGGCCGCAGACCGGGCAGGTCTTGCTGGGCAGGGGACCCGACATGGCCGGGTTAGTCCCCGCGGGCGGCGATGGCCGCATCGATCCGGCCGGCGAGCGCCCCCAGATCCTCGCGCAGCGACGGCTCACCGGCGTCGAAATCGAAGCCCTCGCCATGGAGCGCACAGAGGGTGCCGAGCACCGTGCCATCGGCGTCATGCAATGGATAGCCGAGGTAGGTGCCGAGCCCGAAGCGCACCAGGTCTTCATTGCCCGCCCATTCCGGATCGGTCCGGGCGTCCGCCACCTCCAGCGGGCGATCCTCGTTGACCACCTGCTCGCAGTAGAGCTTGTGGCAACCCGGGGTCACGCTCTTCGGTCCGGCATCGCCGGGGTGATAGGTGTCCTGCCGCGGCCCGGCACTGACGGCGGTGACCATGTGCGTCGGCGTCGAGCGCATGATCAGCAGCGAATCCACGGCATGCGTGGCGGCGAGCCCGTCCATCGGCGCCTGCCAGTCACCGGCAAAGCCCGGATAGTATTCCTGTTTTTCCATCAAACCTCCCATCACCCCATCCAACGCCATGCCAATTGGGCATTGGGGGCGTTTCCACACCCGGTTAGTATGCCCCTTCCACCCCGGTTTCGGAGACCCCGCGATCCATGGCCCAGCGCCGCTATGCCCTGACGCATGATCGTCCCGGCCACGAAGACCGCCTCTTCGTCGAGGCCCTCGATCCGGCCCGCTGGGCGCCGGCCGGGCATGACGACTGGCACACCCGCTGGCAGGTGGGCATGCCGCCCGCCGGCAGCTTTGCCCGCGTCACCGGCGGGCGCAGCATCAACCACATCCCCGGCAACCACTGCCTGACCGTGAAGTCCAGCCTGGCGGAGACCCTCGCGGGCCTCAGCGGCCGGCTGGCCGCCATCCATGGCGAGGACAGCGCCATGGTCCGCCGCAGCCGCTTCACCCCGCAGACCTTCTGCATGCCCGATGATCACGGGCGTCTGCTGGCCGAGGCCGCCTCGCATCCGCACCGGCTATGGCTGCAGAAACCCGCCAATGGCGCCCGCGGCGAGGGCATCCGGATCCTCGCCGACCCTGCCGAGGCCCCCGCCGGCGAGGGCTGGGTAATCCAGCACTACCTCGACGACCCGCATCTGATCGACGGCCGCAAGTATGCGCTCAGGCTCTACGTGCTCATCCGCTCGGTCGATCCCCTGCGGGTCTACCTCTATCGCGAGGGATTCGCCAAGCTCGCCTCGCATCCGTACAGCCTGGATGATCTGACCGACCCCTACATCCATCAGACCAATCCCGACATCAACGCCACCAATGCCGCCATGGCCGAGCCCGTGGTGTTCATCGAGCTGGCCCGCTATCGCGACCGGCTCCGCGCCGAGGGCCACGATCCGGAGGCGCTGTTCCGCCGCCTGCGCGAACTCATCACCCTCACCGTCATCGCCGGGCGCGAGAACCTGCGGAGTGCCACCCTCGCCAGTGGTGCCGACCCCGAGGGCTGTTACGAGTTCCTGGGGCTCGACTGCCTCGTGGATGCCGGGATGAACCCATGGCTGCTCGAGTGCAATCTGAACCCCTCGCTGGGTGTCTACTCGGGCGAGACCGGCGGCGGCGATGCGGAGGGCCGGATCAAACGCGCGATGGTCCATGATCTGGTCTCGCTGGTCGGGCTGAATGACCCCGAACGGCCGCGGGCGCATGCCCGCGCGGATGCCGATACGCTGGCCGCGGCGGCGGAGGCCGAGCAGGCGGCGGCCGGCCAGTTCGAGCGGCTCTTCCCCACGGCCGATATGCCGCGCTACTGGCCGGCGTTCCCGGCACCGCGGCCGGCGGACCTCCGCCTCGCCGGCCTGCTCGCCGACGAGCCGATCCGCCCACCCCCGCTGGTGCCCTGGCAGGTCGAGGAGGTCTTTGGTGATGACGGGCTGCGGCTTTTCGCCAGTGCAACGGGGCAGTGGCTTGCCCCCAACCCCACCGCGGCGCTGATCTGGCTGCATGTCGCCGACGGCCTGGATCCCCAGCGCATCATCACCGAGCTCGCCGCCCTGCCCGGCGCCGGCCCCCGGGAGGCGGTGGAATGGGATGTGCTGAACACCCTCGCCGACTGGGCCCGGGACGGGCTGCTGCGCCAGATCAGCGCATAGCGAGCGCATCGGTGATGGCCGCCAGCCCCTCGGCGCAATCCGCCGTCAGCCGGCCGCCGGCCTCGGCATCCCCCCGGGTGATGCCAAGCCCCAGCAGATAGACCGGCTTGCCGGCGGCCGCCGCCGCGCGGACGAACCGGTAGCCCGACCAGACCATCAGCGACGATCCCACCACCCAGAGCGCCGGAGCGGCATCCAGTGCGGCGAAGGCGGCCTCGACCCGGGCCATGGGCACGGTCTCCCCGAAGAAGGTGACCGCCGGCTTCAGCATGCCGCCACAGGCCTCGCAGGCCGGCACCACGAAGCGGCCATAGTCGACATCGCCCAGTTCGACATCGCCGTCCGGGGCGATCTCGCGTCGCCGGGCGGCCGCCGCCCAGCCGGGGTTGGCGGCCTCGAGCTGATCCTGGTGCCGGGCCCGAGGGATCACCCGGCCGCAGTCCCGACACTCCACCCGGTCGAGGCGGCCATGCAGGTCGAGTACATCCGGACTGCCGGCGGCCTGATGCAGGCCATCGACGTTCTGGGTAATGATCGATCCGATGATCCCCTGCCGCGCCAGGCCGGCCAGGGCGCGATGGGCGGCATTGGGCCGGGCCCGCTCGACGGTGCGCCAACCCACCAGGCTGCGGGCCCAGTAGCGCTGGCGGCCGTATTCACTGCCGGTGAACTCGGCAAGCTGCATGGGCGAGCCGCGCTTCCAGCTCCCTGCATGATCGCGGTAGTCGGGAATACCGGAGCCTGTGGACACGCCGGCCCCGGTGATCACCATGACGGGGGCATGGCCGGCCAGGGCATCCGCCAGCGCGGAGGCGGACAGTTCAATGGCCGGTTCCGGCAGGGGGCGGGCACTCGCCACGGCGATGGAACTCCTCGGGGCGAAAAACCTCAATCACCGCACAGGCCGAGCCCCGCGGTCAACCGCGGCGGCAGGCGGCTGCGCTACAATGACACGGCGGCACCGGGCGACGGGTCGCCGCCCCGACAATGAGAGGTCATCCTTGTTCTCACCTGTCCATCCGGCCCGGCCCGACGGCGTGGCCATGATATTCATCCTGGGTGTCATCACCGCCTTCGCGCCGTTGTCCATCGATCTCTACCTGCCCGGCCTGCCGCTGATCGAGCAGGATCTCGGGGTCAGCGCGGCGCTCACGCAACTGAGCCTGTCGCTGTTCTTCGTCGGGCTGGCCAGCGGCCAGTTCCTCTACGGACCGCTGGCGGATCGCTATGGCCGACGCGGGCCGCTGCTCGCGGGGATTGTCATGTACCTGGCGGCCACGCTGGTCTGCGCGCTGGCACCCAACATCGAGGTGCTCCTCGGCGGCCGCCTGGTGCAGGGCTTCGGCGCGGCCGCCGGGCCGGTGATCGCCCGGGCCGTCGTGCGCGACATCTACGCCGGTCGGCGGGCGGCCCGAGTGATGTCGTTCGTGATTCTGGTCATGACCCTGGCACCGCTGATCGCGCCGGTCCTGGGTGGCTGGCTCAGCGCCGGGCTCGGCTGGCGGGCGACCTTCTGGGCGCTGACCGGTTTTGCCCTGTTGTGCACGGCCATGCTGCTGATCGGCCTGCCCGAGACGCATCCGCGGGAGCGACGCCCGGACGGACGGCTGAGCCGGCTTTTCATGGGCTATGTGCCGATCCTGCGGGATCCGCTGAGCCTGGCCTACCTGGGCGCCGGGGGCATGGCCTTCGGCGCGCTGTTCGCCTACGTGGCGGGCAGTCCCTTCGTCTATACCCGCGTGTTCGACGTGCCGCAGGCGCAGTTCGGTTACTACTTTGCGCTCAACGTCATCGGGCTGCTGATCGGCAACCTCACCAATGGGCAATTGGTCATGCGGTTCGGGCACCGTCGCATGCTCACCGCCGGCGTGCTGACCATGGCCGTGGCGAGCGCCGTCATGCTGGTGATGGCGGCGAGCGGCATCACCGCCCAGTGGCTGATCACGCCGGTCCTCTTCGTTGCCCTCGCCACGGTGGGTATCATCGCCGCGAACACCGTGGCGGGGTTGCTCGACCGGCACCCGGACCATGCCGGTGCGGCCTCGGCGCTGTTCGGTGTCGCCCAGTTCGGCCTGGGCGCGCTGAGCGCCGGGCTGGTGGGCCTGCTCGGCGGCCATCCGCTGCTCACCATGGTCAGTGTCATGAGCCTCGCCGCCACGCTGGCCGCGCTCTGCGTCCTCGTGCTCTGGCAGCAGCAGCGCCGACTGGCGGCGGCCGCCTGAACCATGGCCCGCGAAGACGACCGCATTGATAACCGCATCGCCTGCCTGCGCACCGATCGGCTGCCGGCGACACTGATCTCCGATGCGGGCTATCACTGCGAGGTCTGGCGCAGCAGCGGCAGCGTCATCCGCGATGGCGAGCGCCAGACCCTGGACCGGGTCATCAAGATCCCGCGCATGCCCATTCCGGCCATCGAGGTGGCCATCCTGCACCGCGATCACCAGCGGCTGCAGGCGGCGCTGGGCGACATCGTGCCGCCGACACTGTATGTGCGCACGGTCATCGATGGCAGGCCCAGCGCCATCGCCATGGCCCCCACCATCCGGCGCTGGTTCGACGTGGCCAACCCGATCAACCAGTCCGAGCTGGCACCCATGATCGCCCGCGACGAGCGGCTGCGCGATGCGCTCCGCCATTTCACGGCCACCGCCGGGCAGTGGTGCGAGCGCGAGGACCGGGTCATCGATCTCTACGGCGTCGACAACCTGGTGCTCGATCGCAATCACCATCTCCACTATATCGACAGCTTCGGCGTATTCTTTCATGCTGACTTGCTGGAGATTCTGCCGGACCCGGATCCGGGACTGGCCGAACGGATCCGGCTCTCAAGGATGCGGCTGGACTATCTCAATCACCTGCTGGAGGTCGCCGATGAACGCGCCTAGAACCCTGTTACTGGCCATTGCCCTGCTGCTGGCCGGCCTGCTGCCCGCCACCGTGGCCGCCAGCGCCGATGCCGCTGGCGAACCGGCGTCGCCCGAGGAGGTCGTCAACGAGGTGGTTACCGAGGCGCTGCAGACCATCGCCGAGGAGCGGGAGACCCTGGCCACGGACCGGGCGGCGGGCGTCGAGCTCTTCAACGATCAGGTCCTGCCCTGGGTGGATACCGATCTGATGGCCCGGTTCGCCATGGGGCCGGCCGCGCGTCAGGCCGATCCGGCGGAGATCGAGCGTTTGCAGGCCGCCCTGACGAATCGTGTGGCCAATCTCTACGCCGGTGCGCTGCAGCGCTATGCCGAGGAGGCGGCGGACTTCGCCGACGAGGGGCAGGTGACCCTGCGCACCGTCTCCGAGGATGACAAGCGGGCCATTGTCTCGGCACAGGTCCGCGGGCCGCATGTCGATGACCTGACCCTGCGCATCCAGCTCTACAAGCGCAATGATCGCTGGCGCGTGTTCGATATCGAGACCAGCGGCGTGAGCATACTGCTGGTCTTCCGCGACGCGCTGCAGGCGGCAAGCCACGGGGGCGATGTCGACGCCATGATCGCGGCGCTCGAAGAGGGCTCGGTGAACGTCAAGGAGGCCTGGGAGGAGGAAACCGGCGACGCCGCCGATGCCGCGGACTCCTGAGGGGCCCGCCTAGTAGCCGGTCATCTCCAGATAGCCCACGCCGTCGGCCGTGCCCTCCACGGCCACGGATCCCTCCCAGTAGCGCACGGTGGTCGGCATCTCCTGGCCGTCGAGGCGCGCCTCGACCTGCAGATCCAATCCCTCGTCGGGCAGTTGCAGCCGCCAGGCCACCGGGTAGCGGGAGCCGGTGCGCGGGCTCTCCCAGTGGCGCTGCGGCGTCAGCCGGAAGTCGTCGCTGTCGAGCACCCGGCTTCCGCCGTCCGGGTCGACCAGGATGCCCGCGGAGTTGGGGTCGGTGCGGCCATCGGTCCGGCGCAGGCGATAGACCATGAGATCGCGGCCGTCATCGAGCTGCAGTGCGAACCAGTCCCAGCCCTGCTGGTTGGCATCGAGGGCGCTGGTACTCCACTCCCGATCCAGCCACGCCGTCCCGGACACCGACGTCCGGCGGTCGGCGAAAGCCACCTCCCCGCTCGCGGCGAGTCGCGTGTAGGAGTAATAGCGCGAGGCGTTGGCCGGATCCGCCCCCTTGCGGCTGTAGCCGGCATCGCCCTGGAGCACATGCGGCTTGTCGGCGGTCAGCGCCAGGTCGACGGCGATGCCGATATCGGGATCCTCGGCCCGGATGGTGAGCGGGAAGAGCGCCTCGGGGCCAGTGCTCTCGATGGTCCAGTCATCGAGCCAGACGCGCACGGGCCGGACGCTGGCGCCGGCCAGACCCAGGGCACCGCGCTGGTAGCGTTCCGCGGCGCGGTGCTCGCCGGCGGCGAGGTCCGTGACCGCGAAATGCCCCATCCAGGCCTGCCGCGTGGCCCAGTCGCTGTCGCGCTCGGCCATGGAGGGGGCCAGCGCCGAGCGGAACAGGGTGAGCTGAAAGCCGTAGGCATCGCCGTTCCCGGCGGTGAGGTTGCCGGTGAAATACCACCACTCGGTGCGGTGGTCGGGATGGGCGCCGTGATCCGCCGGAAACGCCAGCGGCCGCGGCCCGGTCACCCGGGCGAAGGCATCGGCATCCGCGGTCGGCCCCATCACCTCGGCGAGGTTCTGGGCCTCGGCCGCGGGACCGGCGTGATCGAGGCCGAAGCGCACCCCGCCGATGATGAGCGCACCGAGCAGCAGTCCGAGCAGGCCCAGCAGGCCGGGATCCATCCGTCGCATCATTCCCCCTTGAGTCCTTCCGCCAGCCGCAGGCGCGCCGCCCGCCAGGCCGGATAAAGGGCGGCGAGCAGCGCGGCGATCACCGCCAGCGCCACGCCCTCGAGCACCGGCCCGGCCTGCAGCTCAAAGCCCATGGTCCAGCCATAGGCCCGGCGATTGATGACAAAGACCAGCAGCGCGGCAAGCGCGATGCCGAGGGGAATCGCCCACAGGCCGGCGATCAGCCCCAGCAGGCCACTCTGCCCGCCCACCAGACCGGCGAGGCCGCCGCGGCCGAGGCCGATGGCCCGCAGCACCGCGAACTCCCGCAGCCGGTCGAGCTGCAGTGCCATGAGCGCGGAGACCACCCCCACGAACGCCACCAGCCCGGCCAGCCAGCGCAGTACCTCGGTAATGGCGAAGGTGCGATCGAAGATCACCAGCGACTGCTCGAATACCGCCGCGTTGTCGGTGACCCGGGCGCCGGGCACGCCGCCCAGGGCGGACTCGAGGCGCCGGATCAGACCAGCCCGCTCGACGTTGTCACCGGCATGCACGCCGATGCCGGCGAGCCCGGTGTCGTCATAGCGGTCGAGGTAGAGTCCCCGTCGCATGAGCACCGCTCCGGTGGGCGAGGCATAGTCGCGGTAGATACCGGCGACATCAAAGTCGACGAGACGCCCGTCCACCGGCAGGCCGAGCGTATCGCCGGGGGCCAGCCCGCGGCGGGCGGCGAATGACTCGCTGACCAGCACGGCGCGGTCGTTGGCATACTGTTCGAGTGCCGTATCGACAGCGGGATGGCGGATATCCACTTCCGGGGACTCCCCCGCCGGCAGCCCCAGGGCCCAGACCGTCACCGGGCCATCCGCCGTCGCCAGGTCCACCCACTGCGAGCGGCTGACGAAATCCACCCCGGCGAGATCGGCCAGGCGATCGCCCTGGGCATCGGTCAGCTCGGCCGGGGCCGAGATATAGAAGTCCGCGGCCAACGAGCCCTCCAGCCAGTCGATCACGCTGGCCCGGAAGCTCGCGATCATCACCGCCACGCCGATGACCGCGGCCACCGCGACGGAGAGCGCGGCAACGGCCACGCCGGTGCGGCTCAGCGACGCCACCGCCCCCTCGACGATCAGCCCGCCCACGGGCCGGCCGCGCATCAGTGGCCGCAGCATGCCGCCAACGGCCAGAATGACGGCCGGGGCCAGCAGCGCGGCCCCGAGGATGAGGGCGAACAGCCCGATGAAGGCCGGGACGAGCCCGGCGCTCAGGGCGATCACCGCACCACCGAGCACCACCACCACGGCCCCGCTCCAGCCACCACGGCGGGCCAGCTGCCGGGCCCGCGTCTCCAGATCAGCCCGCGACAGGGCCGCCCGTGGCGGCGTCGCGGCGGCCTCCCGCGCCGGCGCCAGGGCGGCACCCACCGAGCCGACCAGCCCCACCAGCAACCCGGCCGCGAGGCTCCAGGGCGAGAGGACGAGCTCGCCGGCGGCGCGCTCGAAGTAGACGTCGTTGACGGTCTGCAGCACCAGCCCGACCAGGCCATGCGCCAGCGCAAACCCCAGACCGAGCCCGATGAGCGTGCCGACGACACCGATCAGCAGGGCATCACCGAGGATCTGGAGGAGTATCTCCCGGCGCTGGACACCCATCGCCCGCAGGATGCCGATGGTGGGGCGGCGGCGCACGCCCAGAAAGCCCAGCGTGTTGAACACGAGGAACGCCCCGACCACCACCGCCAGCAGGGACAGGGCCGTGAGGTTGACATGGAACGCCCGGCTCATCTGCAGCACGGACTGCGCACTCGCCGCCGCGGGGACGATACGGGCCGCGCCGGCGAGTTGCGCCGCCAGGGCCTCGGCACGGGCATCATCGACGATCAGATCGATGCGATCGAGCCGCCCGGTCTTTCCCAGCAGCGACTGGGCCGCGGCGATATCCGCCAGCAGCAGCCCGCGGCTCTGGTCATCGGGATCATCCACCACCGCCACCACGGTGACCGCGTGCGGCCGGCCATTGATGCGCAGTTCCAATGGATCGCCGGTGGTCACGCCCAGGCGCCGGGCCTCGCCGCGACCCAGCGCCACGGCATCATCGCGCAGCAACAGGGTGTTGAAGGCATCCCCCAGGGCATCGCCACCGCCCAGTGGGCGCTGGAAGGGCCCCTCGGCGAAGGCATCCAGGCCCAGCAGCGTGAGCGGCCGCCGGCGGTCATCGCCCAGGGTCACGCCGCCCTGCACCACCGGGGCCGCCTGGCGGACACCCAACTCGGTGCGCAACCGGGTGTAGAGCGCCTCGTCGACGCCGCCGGGGCCAGCCACGACCTGATGCGTGGCCCGCCCCGTCACCGACTCCAGTGACACCCGCATCGCCTCCCGCGCGGAGTGATTGGCCAGGTCCACCGCGACCACCACCGCCACCGCGATGGCCACGCCCAGCATGGCGAGCCCGGTCTGCAGCGGGTGACGACGCAGATCGGCGCGGCCGATACGGCCCAGCAGACCGGTCATGGAGCGGCGGCCCCGATGCCCGATCCGCCGGCGGGCCCGGCCTCCGCGGCCTCCACGAGCCGGCCCTCGCGGATGGTGAGCAGCTGATCCGCGAGCCCCACCACCTCGCGGGCATGGGTGACCATGATCAGCGTGCGCTGTTCGGCGCGGCAGAGGGCGTCGAGCAGCGACACCACCCGTTCGGCATTCTCCAGGTCGAGGTTCCCGGTGGGCTCGTCGGCGAGGATGAAGTCCGGCTCGTGAATCAGCGCCCGGGCGATGGCGACACGCTGCTGCTCACCGCCGGAGAGCCGGTCGGGCCAGTCCTCGCCCCGGCCCTCCAGCCCGACGCGCTCGAGCCAGTCCCCCACCCGTCCGTCGTCGTCCATGCCGTTGAGGCTCAGCGGCAGGCGGAGGTTATCGGCCACCGACAGGGTGGGGATGAGGTTGTAGGCCTGGAAGACGAACCCCATGCGGTGGCGACGCAGGGCGGTCAGCTCGCGATCGCCGAGCCCGGCGAGATCGGTGCCGCCGATCCGCACCACACCCTGGCTGGGCCGGTCGAGGCCGCCGAGCAGATTGAGCAGGGTCGACTTGCCGGAGCCGCTGCGGCCGACCACCACGACAAACTCCCCGGCCCGGATATGCCCGGACACGCCGTCCAGCACCACGCGGCGCCACGGCATCTCGCCGTACCAGCGGCTGAGCGATTCGAAGGCAATGTCGGCCATGCGGCCCTCCTGTTGACTGTGCGGCCAGCGTGACAGAGCGGGTGTCATCGCGACCAGCGTGGCCTCTGTTATCCTCGAAGACCGAAAAACGTCGCAGAGATTCCATTATGACCGACTCCGAGGTGCCCACCGTCGGGCCGCGTCTCTATCAGGTGCCCGAGGGGGATGACCGCGAACGTTTGACCTGTCCCGAATGCGGCTTCATCGCCTACGAGAACCCGCGCATTGTCGTCGGGGTCGTTGCGCGGGCCGAGGACGAGCGCATTCTGCTCTGCCGCCGGGCCATCCCGCCGCGCATCGGCTACTGGACGCTGCCGGCGGGCTACATGGAATTGAACGAGACCGCCGAGGCGGGCGCCTGCCGCGAGGCCTGGGAGGAGGCCCGGGCGAGGCTCGAGCTCACGGGTCTGCTCGCGGTCTACAGCCTGGCCCGCATCCACCAGGTCCAGCTCATCTACCGGGCGATCCTCACCGACCCGCATGTCGAGGCCGGCCCGGAGTCCCAGTCCGTGGGACTTTTCCACTACTCCGATCTGCCCTGGGACGAGCTCGCCTTTCCGACGGTGGAATGGGCGCTCAGACAGGACCACCAGGCGCATATGGAAGGCCATGGCCAGGCCTTCGCCAATCCACAGCAATAAGGGGATCAGCATGGCAACGGCAACCCTGGGTGGCGGCTGTTTCTGGTGTCTCGAGGCGGTGTTCCAGCGCCTCGCCGGCGTCAGCACCGTGACCTCCGGCTACGCGGGCGGCCACACGCCCGACCCCGACTACCGCAGCGTGTGCACGGGCCGCACCGGCCATGCCGAAGTGGTGCGCATCGACTATGATCCGCAGACCATCGACTTCGATACGCTGCTCTCGGTGTTCTTCACCATCCATGACCCCACCACCCCCGATCGTCAGGGCGCCGACGTGGGGCCGCAGTACCGCTCGATCATTCTCTACGAGGATGAGGACCAGAAAACCACCGCCGAGGCCCATATCCAGCGCTTGACCCGGGAAGGCGCCTTCCGCGCGCCCATCGTCACCGAGGTGGTCCCGCTGACGCAGTTCCATCCGGCCGAGGCCTACCACCAGGACTACTATCGGCAGAACGCGCCGATGCCCTACTGCCAGGTGGTCATCGAGCCAAAGCTGGCCAGGGCCCGGGCCGCGTTCGGCGACCGCCTGGCCGACTGAGCGCGCCGCTCAGGCCTCCTGGACCAGCACCCAGGGGGCGGCCACCACGGCCCAGAGCTCGGGGTCACGCGTATGCCAGTCCCGGGCATCCTCGGCCACCGCCCGCCAGACCCGGCCGGCGGTCATCCAGTCCATGACCGCCGCCTCGTCATCGCGAACAAAGGCCGCCGCCACGGCGACCAGATCCAGTGCCGGATCCACCCGCACCACCACGCCCCGGGCGAAATGCCGCTCGAGTTCCGTCCAGCGGATTTGGCCGGTTTCCGCGTTCAGATGCGTCTCCAGCGGAATCTCCGAATCGGTCATGAAAAGCTCCTGGAAGCAACAGGCACCGTTGCGTGAACACAACTTTGTGAGCACCGGCATGAACGTCGTCACGCAACTGCCTGAAATTTTCTACGGTTTTATTTGCGCAAGGGGGTTTGCATGCGGCGATAAACTAGGCTATGTTTCGTCCTGTGCGCAACAGCGGGTTCAGTGTGTGTTGCATTTGCACCACAGACCGGGCGCCTGATGAGCACGAAATTACGAACAGCCGGTGGTAGCTCCCCGGCATGACTGTTCAAACTTATCCCATATGGGGGACAGCAAAATGATGAAGAAGACAACTTCCGCCCTGGCCGTCGCGGCCCTCGTGGGCGCCGGTGTTGGCACCGCCTCCGCCGCGACCTTCCAGCTCGACGACGGCACCTCCGTCGGCGTCGGTGGCGCGTTCTACCCCTACGTGTTCAACACCAAGGACGCCGAGGGTAACTCCCAGACCAACTACGGCAACGCCAACCGCCTGATCTTCACGGCGGAGAAGGAAGCCGTCGACGGTCTGACCGCGTCGCTGTACTACCAGCTGCGCCCGCAGGGCAGCCTCGGCAACTCCAACGCCGACGAGAATGACGACGGCCTCCGCACCCACGTGGCCCACGCCACGGTTGCCGGCGAGTTCGGTTCGGTCACCTTCGGTAAGAACGATAACCTGTTCTACCGCTATCTCGACGTCATTGCCGACAAGAACGACGTCCTGACCTACACGTTCTCCAATGCCATCCAGCGCACCCGCATCCTGAACTACGCCTCCCCGGACTTCGACGGCTTCGGCTTCGAGGTTGAGGCGGAGCTCCAGGGCGACAGCGCCAAGCCCAGTGAGGGTGGTGCCGGCGACACGAACAAGACCTCCAGCATCAACGCGGCAGCCTATGCCGACCTCGATGCGGTCCGTCTTCACGTCGCCTATGCCGAGGGCAACCTGCAGAACTCCAACACTGACGGTGCCTACGGTGTCGGTGCGGTCACGACCATCCAGGACGTGAAGGTTGACGCGTACTACAAGTACAGCGACATCTACAAGGATGGCGTTGACGGCACCAAGAAGCAGAAGATCTACGGTGTTATCGGCGAGCTCGGCTACACCGCAGGCGTGCTCCAGCTGGGTGCCCAGCAGGTCAAGGGTGATGATGTCTCCAGCCGCACCGAGATCATCGCTCGTGCGACCTACGACATCGCCGACAACGTCTACACGTCGGTCGAGTACCGCAAGGCTGACCGCTCCCAGGACGAGGGCGACGGTTACGCCCTGGCCCTGTGGTACGGCTTCTAAGACTGTCTGACAGTTGAAGCCTTGAAAGGCGGCCCTCGGGCCGCCTTTTTTATTTTCTGCTGGACGAATCCCGTACCACGGCCTAATCTGCGCCGCCATGAGCGCCCGCGACTGGTTTCTGCTGATCATTCTCTCCACCGTCTGGGGCGGATCGTTTTTCTTCTTCGAGGTGGCGCTGCAGACGCTGCCGCCGTTCACTGTGGTACTCGGACGGGTCAGTCTGGCGGCGGCGGCCCTGTTGCTGATAGCCCGCGCCCGCGGGGCCTCCCTGCCCTTCTCCAGCACCATCGTCCGTCGCTACCTGCTGCTCGGGGCGATCAGTAATGCCATGCCCTTTTCCTTCATCGTCTGGGGCCAGACGCAGATTCCCAGCGGACTCGCCTCCATCATCAATGCCATGACGCCGATCTGGGCCGTCCTGGTGGGATTACTCATCGGTAGCGACGAGCGGCTCACACCCGCCCGCGCCATTGGCGTGCTGCTCGGCTTTGCCGGCGTGGCGGTCCTGATGGGCCCGGATCTGCTGCGCGAGCTCGACCCCTACAGCCTGGGGCAGCTCTCGGTGCTGGGGGCGACGATCTGCTACGGCTTTGCCGTCCACTATGGCCGGCGCTTTGGCGATACCCCGCCCCTGGTCAATGCCGCCTACATGCTGACCGCCGCCACGGTCTGGCTCACGCCGGTGGCGCTGATCGTCGATCAGCCCTGGACGCTATCCCCGGGCCTCCAGGGCTGGGCCGCCCTGCTCGGCCTCTCCCTGCTCTGCACGGCCTTTGCCTATCTGCTCTATTTCCGCATCCTGGCCTCGGCCGGTGCGACCAACATGTCGCTGGTGACCTTCATCGTGCCGGTTTCCGCCATCTCCCTCGGCGCGGTATTCCTCGGCGAACGCCTCGGGCCCACGGCGTTCCTCGGCATGGGCATCCTGTTCCTGGGCCTGGCGGTGATCGATGGGCGGCTCTGGCGGCGCCTGAGGCGGGCCCGGCCGGGCGCTGCCGGGCGCGGTTAATCGGCCGAATCCGCCGACTCACCGGCGGACCCGGGATCCGGCGATTCCAGCGGCTGGAAAAGCCGCTGGACGGTGTCGGTGTCCAGCGTGTCGGCACCGGCGGTGCCGGCATCGCCCAGAAGCCGCTCACCCAGTTCGGCCTTGTCCCGCTGCAGCGCCATGATGCGATCCTCGACGGTGTCGCGGGTGAGCAGATGATAGACGAACACCGGCTGATCCTGACCGATCCGGTGGGCGCGGTCGGTGGCCTGGCGCGTCACCGCCGGGTTCCACCAGGGGTCGTAGTGGATCACGGTGTCGGCGGCGGTGAGGTTGAGGCCCGTACCGCCGGCCTTGAGGCTGATCAGGAAGATCGGCACCTCGCCGGACTGGAATCGTGCCACCTGGGCCTCGCGGTCGCGGGTCTCGCCGGTGAGTTTCGCCCAGGTCAGGCCCCGCGCCTCGAGGGCGGTCTCGATGAGCGCGAGCATCCGGGTGAACTGCGAGAAAACGAGGACCCGGCGGCCGGCCTGATGCAGGTCATCGATGCGTTCCAGGAGCAGATCCAGCTTGGCCGAACGGGTTGTGCCGGCCGGCGCATCCTGCACGAGCCGGGGGTCGCAACAGGCCTCCCGCAGCTTGAGCAGGGCATCGAGGATGCGCACCCGATTCTGCGGCTGACCTGGACGGGCCAACGCTTCCTGGACGCGCGGCGCCTGGGCGATGCGCAGCTGCTCGTAGAGATCGCGCTGGCTACCGGTCAGCTCGGCGTACAGCGGAATCTCGGTCTTGGCGGGCAGGTCCGAGGCAATGGCCTGTTTCGTGCGGCGGAGCAGAAAGGGCGCCACCCGCTCACGCAGGGCCTCGAGCCGGCTGTCATCCCCTTCCTGCTCGATGGGCCGGCGATAGACCCGCTTGAAGGCCGAGGCATTGCCGAGCAGCCCCGGCGCCACGAAGTCGAACTGCGACCAGAGCTCGCCGAGGTGGTTCTCCAGCGGCGTGCCGGTCAGGCTGAGCCGCTGATGGGCCTCCAGGGTGCGGACCGCGCGGGCCGCCTGGGCGCGGGGGTTCTTCACCGCCTGGGCCTCGTCCAGCACCAGAAGATGCCAGGGTTGCGCCCGGAGCCGGTCGATATCGCGAACCAGCAGGCTGTAGGTGGTCAGGACCAGATCGTATTCCGCCAGCCGTGCATGGCTCGCATGCCGCTGGGGGCCGTGCAGCTGCAGTACACGCAGGCCGGGGGCGAACTTCTCCGCCTCCCGGGCCCAGTTGAACAGCAGGCTCGTGGGCACGACCACAAGGCTCGGGGCGCGGGCCCGGCCGGACTCCTTCTCCAGCAGCAGGTGGGTGATGACCTGCAGCGTCTTGCCAAGGCCCATGTCATCCGCCAGCACACCCCCCAGCGCCAGCCGGGCGAGGCCCTGGAGCCAGGCCACGCCCTCGCGCTGGTAGGGGCGGAGCACGCCGTTCAGGCCGGCGGGCGTGGGCACTCCGGCCTGGCCGTCCATGCGACGGAGCTCGCGGCCCAGCCGGCGTAGATCGGCGTCGCCGACCCAGTGCAGGGGCGGACCCTCGGCATGGTCCAGGGAATCGAGGACATTGCTGCGCCCCAGCGGCAGCGTCAATCGCCCGTCGCGCAGCCGGGCGGCGGGATCGTAGAGTTCGGTCAGCCCCTTGAGCAGCGGCACCAGCCGCCGGGCCGGCACGGGCACCAGCCGCCCATCCCCCAGGTCCACCAGGAGACTGCTGGCCGGATCGATGGCATCGAGATAGGCCGGCGCCATGGCGGCGGGGTTATCCCGAATCAACGCCAGCAACAGGGGCATGAGGGCATGCCGCTCTCCATCCACCTCGATGGTGAGTCCAAAGCTGAACCAGCCGGGCTGCTCGGGTATCCGCTCGGCCTCGGCCTGCCAGCGCTCGGCCTCCGCCAGCCGCCAGGGGAAACAGGGCTCGATCACCACCCGCCAGCCATCGGCCCGCAACGAGGGGACGTCTTCGGCCACGAACTTGCGCCAGTCGCGGGTATGGTCGGGCACCAGCCGGCCTTCCGCCATGGCCCCGGCCGGATGCAGGCCAGCCCGGGTCAGCCGCTGTCGGGCCCGGGACTCGACCCGGGATTTGCGCGCGTAATCGCGCAACTCGCCGGCCTCATACACGGAGAGCTCACCACCGCTGGTCTCCGCACTGACAGGGTGACCGGCATACTCGAAGCCGAACTCGGCAACCGCCTCCCCCCCCTCGCTTCGTCCGGGCCGGTTGGGATCGCCGAGACGTGTGAGCCGCAGGACCGGCACCGGCATGACATCGTCGATCCGGCGCCGTCGCGGCGCCTGTGGAACGGGGATCGGTAAATCGCGGACGGCCAGCGCCTCGGCCACCGCCGGCAGCTCGGCCGGGGCCACCACCGGGCCGGCCTGGAGCCGCGCCGCGAGTGCGTCGGAGACACCGGTGTCGACCACACCGAAGCCACCGTCCGCCGGACTGACCCACATCGGCGGATGACCCGCGAGTGCCACGCGATCCTCGTCCGCCCGGACCACCAGGCGCTGACGACCGTCGGCCTGGACCTGCCACGCAAACCCGCCACTGGCAGCGCCGGCCTCGTGGAGGCGCGGCGCATCGCTGGTCTGCCAATGGGCACGGCCGGTATCGGCGAGGGCCCTGAGCATGAAGCGAAGGTCATCCCGGTCCACCGGCTGGCCGGTCTCCGGCAACAGACGCAACAGCCGCCGGTCAGCCGGGCTCAGCAGCCCCGCCGGCGACCGCCGTACGCCGGGGAAAGGCATCAGCCGCCCGTAACCGCCGCGCCGGCGGCATCGGGCTCGACGCAGGGTAACGCTCAACTGACCCTGGGCATCGGCGTCAAGCAGGTAGACCAGGACCTCGTCATGCCGGCGGGTGGTATCGCCGTCGCCGGCACCCCTCGCGACCGCTTCGGCCTCTCCCAGCCACTGACAGATGGCCGGGTTGGCCCTGGCCATGCCGGCCGGCGCCTTGCGGCCCAGGTAATGGAGCAGCGCAGCCACCGCATGCTCGCATCCGCCACCGGCGTCACAACTGCAGAAGGTGGTCACGGGTTTCGGGGATGGCAGCGGATGGATCCGGATGTCCACCGGGTGGACATGGCGCCGGTCCGCCTGGACGCGGGCGAAGAAGCCCTGTCCGCCCGGGCTGCAGTCGAGCACGGCCTGGTCGTGGATCAGCCGTTCACCCGCTTCCAGTGCCTCGCGTGGAAAGTCCGCCCAGATGGCCGCTTCGCCACGCGTCGCGATCCATTCCTCGAGGGGGTCGGTCAATGCAGTCACTCCGGCGCTCGCCCATGGACAACCTGACAGCATACCCTGTTCGAAAGTCGTTAGGGTGAAAAGCGGGCGCTATCCGCCGCTGACGGGGGGTAAAAGCACGAGGGTCTCGCCCGTCTGGATATGATCCGTCCGCGAGCGCATCTCGTCGCCCACCGCGCAGGCCACCCGCGGCAGGTGGGGGCCCAGCGCCGGACGCGCGGTGGTCAGCGCCTCAAGGACATCGCCGATGACGATCGGCGGCTCGAGATCCAGGGTCAATACCCGGTCGCCCGCGGCCTCGCGGAGGACGCCGAAGAGTTCAATTTCCATACGCGATTGGCCAGGTTCTCATCCTGGTCCCCCTCATACACAAAGAACCCCGCCGGGGGCGGGGTCCTTTTTGAATGGCTGGGGGAC
>CAJXND010000031.1 GCA_913056385.1 uncultured Ectothiorhodospiraceae bacterium | reverse complement strand
GGTCAGCCGCAGGTGGCCTACCGCGAAGCCATTCGCGACGAAATCGAGGTCGAGGGCAAGTTTGTCCGTCAGTCGGGCGGCCGCGGCCAGTACGGCCATGTCTGGATTCGCATGCGGCCGCGGGATCGCGGTGAGGGCTATGACTTTGTCAACAAGATTGTTGGCGGCGTTGTGCCCCGCGAGTACATCCCCTCGGTCGACAAGGGCATTCAGGAGCAGATGGAAAACGGCGTGCTTGCCGGGTTCCCGGTGGTTGATCTCCAGGTCGAGCTGTTTGACGGCTCGTACCACGATGTCGACTCCTCCGAGATGGCGTTCAAGATCGCGGGCTCAATGGCATTCAAGGATGGCTTCATGAAGGCCAACCCGGTGCTGCTCGAGCCCATGATGAAGGTCGAGGTTGTCACCCCGGAAGAGTTCATGGGTGATGTGATGGGCGACGTGAATCGGCGTCGCGGCACGGTCCAGGGCATGGAAGATGGCCCCGCGGGCAAGATCATCCGCGCGGAAGTGCCATTGAAGGAGATGTTCGGGTATGCTACCGACCTTCGTTCGGCGACCCAGGGCCGCGCCGCGTACTCCATGGAGTTCGACGGCTACGCCGAGGCGCCGAACAGCATCGCCGAAGAAGTGATTAAAAAGGCCGGCTGAACCGGGTTCAGCCGATTAATGGTTCTGTAGTTTTTGACGGGTAAGAGGTGAGTCGTGTCCAAGGAGAAGTTTGAGCGCACGAAGCCGCATGTCAACGTTGGCACGATTGGTCATGTTGACCATGGCAAGACGACGCTGACGGCGGCGATGACGAAGGTGCTGGCCGAGGTCTACGGTGGCGTGGCGCAGGCGTTTGACCAGATTGACAATGCGCCGGAGGAGCGCGAGCGCGGCATTACGATTGCCACGGCGCATGTCGAGTACGAGACCGACAAGCGCCACTATGCGCATGTGGACTGCCCCGGGCACGCGGACTATGTGAAGAACATGATCACGGGTGCGGCGCAGATGGACGGTGCCATTCTGGTGGTCTCGGCGGCGGACGGTCCGATGCCGCAGACGCGCGAGCACATTCTGCTGGCCCGCCAGGTGGGTGTGCCGGCGATGGTGGTGTTTTTGAACAAGGCCGACATGGTCGACGATGCCGAGCTGCTCGAGCTCGTCGAGATGGAAGTGCGCGAGCTGCTGAGCGACTACGACTTCCCGGGCGATGACATTCCGATCACCACGGGCTCGGCGCTGAAGGCGCTTGAGGGTGACAGTGGTGAGATGGGCTCGCAGGCCATTGTGAACCTGGTGGAGTCGATGGACGCCTACATCCCCGAGCCGGAGCGCGCGGTGGATGGTGCCTTCCTGATGCCGATCGAGGATGTGTTCTCGATTTCGGGCCGCGGCACGGTGGTGACGGGTCGCGTGGAGCGCGGCATCGTCAAGACCGGCGAAGAGGTCGAGATCGTGGGCATCAAGGACACGACCAAGACTGTGGTCACGGGTGTGGAGATGTTCCGCAAGCTGCTCGACGAGGGGCGTGCGGGTGACAACATCGGTGCGCTGCTGCGTGGCACCAAGCGTGACGATGTCGAGCGGGGTCAGGTGCTCTGCAAGCCGGGTTCGATCACGCCGCACACCAAGTTCGAGTGCGAGGTCTATGTCCTCGGCAAGGACGAGGGTGGTCGTCATACGCCGTTCTTTGATGGCTACCGGCCGCAGTTCTACTTCCGCACGACCGACGTCACGGGTGCCTGTGACCTGCCCTCGGGCACGGAGATGGTGATGCCGGGCGACAACGTGCAGATGACGGTCACGCTGATCGCGCCGATCGCCATGGAGGACGGCCTGCGCTTCGCGGTCCGCGAGGGCGGCCGCACCGTCGGCGCCGGCGTCGTCTCCAAGATCCTCGAGTAATCGGGAATGGCAGTCGCAAATCAGAAGATTCGCATCCGCCTCAAGGCGTTCGATCATCGCTTGATCGATCAGTCGGCGCGGGAGATTGTCGAGACGGCAAAACGCACCGGGGCCCAGGTTCGGGGCCCGGTGCCCTTGCCCACGAAGAAGGAACGGTATACCATTCTGATCTCGCCGCACGTCAACAAGGACGCGCGGGATCAGTATGAGATACGGACTCACAAGCGGTTGATGGACATCGTTGACCCGACGGACAAAACGGTTGATGCGCTCATGAAGCTCGACCTTGCCGCCGGCGTAGACGTTCAGATCAAGCTCTCCTGAGTTTCGGGGAACTACCCCGGCACCGGTCGCAGGCCGGCCAGCCGGGGCGGGCCCTCATCAGCCGATCCACCAGGATCGGCGTCATTTGAATGAAACAATTCGGGTCCCTGGCGCTGTGGGCGTTCATTCCATGCTGATTGCAGTGGATGACCTCGCCTGGCGTGCGCCCTCTGCCCGATAAAAGAGGACAGCGACGATGGCAATCGGAATCGTCGGCCGCAAATGCGGCATGACGCGCGTTTTCATGGAGGATGGTACCTCCGTGCCGGTTACGGTCATTGAGGCCGAACCCAACCGCGTCACCCAGATCAAGCAGGACGACCCGGATGGCTATCGCGCTATTCAGGTCACCACCGGCGTGCGCCGGCCCTCGCGTGTCAACAAGGCGGCGGCCGGACACGTGGCCCGGTCGGGTGTCGAGATGGGTCGCGGGCTCTGGGAGTTTCGGCTTGCAGCAGACGCTGACGCGGAACATGCCGCGGGCAGTGAGCTGACCGTGGAGCAGTTCGAGGCGGGCGCAGTGATAGACGTCACCGGGACCTCCAAGGGCAAGGGCTTCGCGGGCACGGTGAAGCGCCACAATTTCCGCACCCAGGACAACAGCCACGGTAACTCGAAGGCGCATCGGGTGCCGGGTTCGATCGGACAGGCCCAGGATCCGGGTCGCGTCCTGCCGGGCAAAAAGATGGCAGGTCAGATGGGTAATGCCCGTGTGACCACCCAGAATCTGGAAATCGTTCGCGTGGACGCCGAGCGGAATCTGCTTCTCGTTCGCGGGGCGGTGCCCGGCAGTCGAGGCGGCGATGTGATCATTCGCCCGGCCATCAAGAAAGCGGCCGCGGCAGGAGGTAACTGATGGAGCTCAAACTGCGCGGGGGCAACAGCACCATGGAGGTCTCCGAGACCACCTTCGGGGCGGAGTTTCGCGAGCCCCTCGTCCACCAGGTCGTGGTGTCGTACCTGGCCGGTGGCCGTGCCGGGACCAAGGCCCAGAAGACCCGGTCCGAGGTTCGTGGCGGTGGCTCCAAGCCATGGCGCCAGAAGGGCACTGGCCGGGCGCGTGCCGGCACCATCCGCAGCCCCATCTGGCGCAGTGGTGGTCGCACCTTCGCCGCCAAGCCGCGTGACCATTCGGTCAAGGTCAACCGCAAGATGTACCGCGGCGCGATCCGCTCGATCCTCTCGGAGCTTCTGCGTCAGGAGCGGCTGCAGGTGGTTGACTCGTTCGACCTCGCGGAGCCCCGCACCCGTGCAGCGCTCGAGGCAGTGCATAGCACGGTTGGCAGCGACGACGTGCTGATCGTTGGCACCGACATCAGCGAAAACCTCTACCTGGCGGTTCGCAATCTGCCGCGGGTGGATGTCCGTGATACCGAAGCGCTCGATCCGGTCACCCTGCTCACCCACGAGCATGTGGTCATGACCGTCGACGCGCTGCGCCGAGTCGAGGAGTGGCTGGCATGAATCAGGAGCGTGTCTACCAGGTCCTGCAGGGGCCGCATATCTCCGAGAAGAGCACCGTGATTGCCGACGAGGCCAATCAGGTGGTGTTCAGTGTGGCCACCGATGCCACCAAGCGCGAGATCAAGGCGGCGGTCGAGCAGCTTTTCGAGGTGAAGGTGCGTGACGTCCGGGTGGTCAACGTCAACGGCAAGCGCAAGAACTTCGGCCGTATCCGCGGCCGGCGTCCAGACTGGAAAAAGGCCTACGTGGCGCTGGAAGCGGGTGAAGAGCTCGATTTCATCGGCGGCGTTGAGTAGGCAAACAGGTTAACGGGACACAGAATCATGGCACTGCGCAAAGCAAAACCCACTTCGCCCGGCCGGCGCTTCGTCGCCCAGCCGGCGAAGGATGGCCTGTACAAGGGGGAGCCCCACGCGCCACTGGTGCGCAAGCTCTCCAAGAGTGGCGGCCGCAACAACCACGGGCGCATTACCACCCGCCACATCGGTGGGGGGCACAAGCGCCGCTATCGGCAAATCGATTTTCGCCGCAACAAGGACGGTGTACCTGGCCGCGTTGAGCGGATCGAGTACGATCCCAATCGCAGCGCGCACATCGCGCTGGTGTTGTACCGCGACGGTGAGCGTCGCTACATCATTGCGCCAAAAGGCCTGAAGGCGGACCAGGAAGTACGCTCGGGCGTGGGTTCACCCATCAAGCCGGGCAATGCGCTGCCGCTGCGGAACATTCCGCTCGGCACCCAGGTGCACTGCATTGAGATGCGGCCCGGTAAGGGCGCGCAGATGGCCCGCTCGGCCGGCGCCAGCGTTCAGCTGGTGGCGCGCGAGGGTGCTTACGCCACGTTGCGTCTGCGCTCGGGCGAGATGCGCAAGGTTCTCAGTGACTGCCGCGCCACGATTGGCGAGGTCAGCAACTCGGAGCATGCCCTGCGCTCGCTCGGCAAAGCCGGCGCCAGTCGCTGGGCGGGACGTCGTCCCACCGTTCGTGGCGTCGTCATGAATCCGGTCGACCATCCGCACGGCGGTGGTGAGGGTCGGACCTCGGGTGGCCGGCATCCGGTGACGCCCTGGGGTATCCCGACGAAGGGTCACAAGACCCGCAGCAATAAGCGCACCGACAATCTCATCGTGCGCCGTCGCAAACGCTAACGAACAGGGGTGGATGAAAAGTGCCACGCTCGATTCGCAAAGGCCCGTTTATTGATACCCATCTGCTGAAGAAGGTTCAGCAGGCGGTAGAGGCCAACAGCAAGCGTCCGATCAAGACCTGGTCGCGTCGCTCCATGGTAGCGCCGGAGATGGTGGGACTCACCATCGCCGTCCATAACGGGCGCCAGCATGTGCCGGTGCTTGTCAACGAGAACATGGTCGGCCATAAGCTCGGGGAGTTCGCGCCCACGCGAACCTTCAAGGGGCATCTGGCCGACAAGAAGGCGAAGAGGTAGGTCATGGAGACGGCGGCCAGGCTTCGTTACGCGATCATTTCGCCGCAGAAGGTGCGGCTTGTGGCAGACCAGATTCGGGGTTTGCCGGTATCGCGGGCGCTGGAAATTCTTGAGTTCAGCCCGCGCAAGGCGGCGGGCATCGTGCGCAAGGTTGTCGATTCGGCCATTGCCAATGCCGAGCACAATGATGGCGCCGATATTGACGAGCTGCGTGTGGCCCGCATCCAGGTGGATGAGGGGCCCATGTACAAGCGAATTCAGCCCCGGGCGAAAGGCCGGGCCAATCGCATCCTGAAGCGCACCAGCCACATTACTGTGGCGGTCGCCGAGGACTAGGGGTCTAGGAATGGGTCACAAGGTTCATCCCACGGGTTTCCGTCTCGGTATCACCGAGGAATGGCGTTCCATGTGGTACGCCGACAGCAATCGTTATGGCGATCAGCTGCACACCGATTATCTGATCCGCGAGTTCATACGCAAGCGCCTGTCGCATGCGTCGATCAGCCGGATCCGGATCGAGCGTCCGGCCAAGAACGCGCTGATCACCATCCACACGGCGCGGCCGGGGATCGTGATCGGCAAGAAGGGCGAGGACATCGATCGGCTGCGCCGGGAGCTCAGCCAGCGCATGGGCATCCCGGTGCATGTGAACATCGAGGAAATCCGCAAGCCGGAGCTTGACGCCCAGCTGGTGGCCGAAAGCGTGGCGCAGCAGCTCGAGCGCCGGATCATGTTCCGTCGGGCCATGAAGCGCGCGGTCGGCAATGCGATGCGGCTGGGTGCCCAGGGCATCAAGATCCAGGTTGGCGGGCGTTTGAATGGCGCCGAAATCGCGCGCTCCGAGCGCTACCACGAGGGCAGTGTGCCGCTGCACACCCTGCGGGCCGACATTGACTACGGCTTTGCCGAGGCGCGGACCACCTATGGCGTGATCGGCGTGAAGGTGTGGGTGTTCAAGGGCGAGATCCTCGACACCGACCAGGCCCCGAACCAGCGGGCGGCCGGCTGACGCGGCCGCAGGGAGACAGAGATGCTTCAGCCAAAGCGCACCAAGTTCAGGAAACAGCAAAAGGGCCGCAATAACGGCCTGGCCAGTCGCGGCGACAAGGTCAACTTCGGCGAATTCGGCCTCAAGTCGACCACCCGCGGCCCGGTAACGGCGCGGCAGATCGAGGCCGGGCGTCGTGCGATCAACCGTCACGTCAAGCGTGGCGGCAAGATCTGGATCCGGATTTTCCCGGACACGCCGATTACCTCGAAGCCCCTCGAGGTCCGGCAGGGCAAGGGCAAGGGCAACGTCGACCACTGGGCCGCCAAGGTGCAGCCCGGTCGGGTGATTTATGAAATCGAGGGCGTGTCGGAGGAAGTGGCCCGTGAGGCCTTCCGCCGTGCCGCAGCCAAGCTGCCGGTGCAGACACGCTTCGTTGAGCGGACGACGATGTGATGAACGCAAGTGAACTTCGCGACAAGGATCTGAAGGCCCTCGAGGCCGAGCTGCTCGAGCAGCGCAAGGCGCAGTTCAACCTGCGCATGCAAAAGGCCACCGGGCAGCTCGCCCGGCCCGATGAAATGACACGGGTGCGGCGCGAGATCGCCCGTATCAAGACCGTGATCAACGAGAAGATCAAGGCAGGCGAGACGGCATGAGCGACAACAACAACAGCAAGCGGACGGTGAACGGCCGCGTGACCAGCACGGCGATGGACAAGACCATCACGGTGGCGGTGGAGCGTCTCGTGCGCCATCCCCTGTACGGCAAGTTCATTCGCCGGACCACCAAGGTCCACGCCCACGACGCCGATAACGCCTGTCAGAAAGGTGACTGGGTAGCCGTTGAGGAGTGCCGGCCCATCTCCAGGCGGAAGTCCTGGCGACTGGTCGAAATCCTCGAGCGCGCCGCGCAGTAAGGCCAACGGAATACAAGAGAGTCAATCACCATGATTCAGATGCAGACGCTGCTGGGCGCGGCGGATAACAGCGGAGCGCGGGAGGTCCAGTGCATCAAGGTACTGGGCGGGTCCAAGCGCCGCTACGCCGGCATCGGCGACATCATCAAGGTGAGCGTCAAGGACGCCATCCCGCGCGGACGCGTGAAAAAGGGCGAGGTGTACAACGCGGTCGTGGTTCGCACGAAGCGCGGTGTGCGTCGTCCTGACGGCTCGCTGATCCGCTTTGACGGTAATGCAGCGGTACTGCTCAACACCAACCTGCAGCCCATCGGGACCCGCGTCTTCGGGCCGGTCACCCGTGAGCTGCGCACCGAGCGGTTCATGCGCATCATCTCGTTGGCCCCGGAGGTGCTGTAAGACATGCGCAAGATCAGGACAGGCGACGAAGTCATGGTCATCGCCGGCAAGGACAAGGGCCGGCGTGGCCGGATCACCCGGGTCATCCCCGAGCGGGATCGCGTGGTGGTCGAGAACGCAAACATGGTGAAGAAGCACAAGCGGGCGAACCCCCAGGCGAACGACGCCGGTGGCATCATCGAAAAGGAGATGCCGATCCATCGCTCCAACGTGGCCATCTACAACCCCAACACCGGAGAGCCCGATCGCGTGGGCATCCGGCTGGCGGCAGATGGCACGAAAGAGCGCTTCTTCAAGTCCGACAACAATCTGATTGATTAGGGTGCCGTGATGGCGAGATTGCGGGAGCAGTACAAAAGCGAAGTCGTCTCGGCGCTGCAGCAGCGCTTTGAGTACGCCAATCCCATGCAGGTCCCAAGGCTCGACAAGGTCGTGGTCAACATGGGTCTTGGCGAGGCGGTTCGTGACAAGAAGGTCATTGATCACGCGACCGGCGATCTGGCGGCTCTGGCCGGCCAGCAGCCGATCGTGACTTACACCCGGAAGGCCGTCGCGGGCTTCAAGATCCGCGAGGACTGGCCGATCGGCGTCAAGGTTACGTTGCGCCGGAGCCGGATGTACGAGTTTCTTGATCGTCTGATCAACATCGCCGCGCCGCGGATCCGTGACTTCCGGGGCTTTTCGCCACGGTCGTTCGACGGGCGCGGCAACTACAACCTCGGTGTGCGTGAGCAGCTGGTCTTCCCGGAGCTGGAGTTCGACAAGATCGACGCCATCCGCGGGATGGACATTGCAATCGGCACCACGGCAGTGACGGATGCGGAAGCCATGGCCCTCCTTGAGGGTTTCGGCTTTCCGTTCCGCAAGTAAAGAGGGCAGGAAATGGCAAAGGTTTCCATGGTCCAGCGCGAGCTCAAGCGAGAGCGCACCCGCAACAAATATGCGGCCAAGCGTGTCGAGCTCAAGGAAATTATTCGCAGCCCCGGGTCCTCGGAAGAGGAGCGGGCGGCGGCTCAGGAGCAGCTACAGAATCTGCCCCGGAACGCCAGCCCCGTGCGTGGGCGCAACCGGTGCAATGTCTCGGGTCGGCCGCGCGGTTACTACCGCAAGTTCGGCCTCGCCCGGAACATGCTCCGCCAGGCCGCCATGCGCGGCGAGATCCCCGGCCTGAAGCTGTCCAGCTGGTGAGTGGCATGGGCAGGGGTAACCAGGCAAGGAACCAGGTGACGCGAACATGAGCATGACCGATCCCATCGCGGATATGCTGACCCGGATTCGCAACGGGCAGTCCGCTGAGAAGCCGGAGGTCTCGATGCCCTCCTCAAAGGTGAAGAGGGCCATCGCCGAGGTGCTGAAGGGCGAAGGCTACATTCAGGACTATCGGGTCGAGGGCGACGAGAAAAAGCCAACGCTGGTGGTGGCGCTGAAGTATCACGATGGCCGTCCGGTCATCGAGGAGATACAGCGCGTGAGCCGTCCCGGGCTGCGCCGCTTCGAAGGCAAGCGGACGCTGCCGCGTGTTCGCGGCGGCCTGGGCACTGCCATCATCTCCACTTCGCAGGGTGTCATGACCGACCGGGCCGCGCGCGACGCGGGTCAGGGCGGCGAAGTCCTCTGCGTCGTGTTCTAAAGACGGGGCAAAGGCGTCATGTCCAGAGTAGCGAAAAGTCCGGTAGCGATTCCGAAGGGTGTCGAGGTCAACATCGACGGCACTCGCGGGATCACCGTCAAGGGTTCGAAAGGCGAACTGCATCACACCATCCATGACTGGGTGGACGTGACACAGGAGGACGACACCCTCACCTTCGCCGCCAACCAGGAGCGCCAGGATGCGATTGCCCTGGCCGGGACGACCCGCGCGGTGATCAACAACATGGTGCATGGGGTCAGTGAAGGCTTCGAGCGCCGCCTGCAGCTGGTTGGCGTGGGTTATCGCGCCCAGGCGCAGGGGCAGAAGCTCAATCTGACTCTCGGGTTTTCCCATCCGGTCGAGCACCCGGTGCCCGAGGGCATCAGCGTCGAGACCCCGTCCAACACCGAGATCGTGGTCAGGGGGATCGACAAGCAGCTGGTTGGCGAGGTTGCGGCAAAGATCCGCGCCTACCGGCCGCCGGAGCCCTACAAGGGCAAGGGCGTCCGCTACGCCGACGAGCGGGTCATCATGAAAGAAGCCAAGAAGAAGTAATGGCGATGGACAAAAAGTCAGCAAGAGTGCGCCGGGCCCGCAAGGCCCGCGCCAAGATCTACGAGCTGGGCGCGGTGCGTCTTACGATCCACCGCACGCCCCGGCACACCTACGCGCAGATCATTTCCGCGGATGCGGGACGCACGCTTGCAGCGGCGTCCACCCTGGAAAAGGACGTGCGGGGCGAGCTCACCAACGGCGGCAACATCGACGCCGCCAGGGCGGTTGGCCGGGCTATTGCCGAGCGCGCCAGTGCGGCGGGGATCACCGATGTGGCCTTCGACCGCTCGGGCTTCAAATATCACGGGCGGGTGCGGGCAATTGCCGATGCGGCCCGCGAAGCCGGACTCAAATTCTGAACAGAGGCACATAGGGTATGGCGACCAGCGATGTCAGCGGTGAGGGTCTTCGCGAGAAGCTCATTACCATCAATCGTGTAGCCAAGGTGGTGAAGGGCGGCCGGCAGTTCGGCTTCACCGCCCTGACCGTCGTGGGTGATGGCGAGGGCTCCGTGGGATTCGGATATGGCAAGGCGCGCGAAGTGCCGCTGGCCATTCAGAAGGCCATGGAGCGTGCCCGCGGGAACATGCAGACCGTCAGCCTCAACGGGCCGACGCTGCAGTACCCGATCACGGCGTACCATGGCTCAAGCAAGGTGTTCATGCAGCCGGCCTCGGAAGGTACCGGCATCATCGCCGGCGGCGCCATGCGTGCCGTGTTCGAGGTGGTCGGGATTCAGGATGTGCTGGCCAAGGCCATCGGCTCGCGCAATCCGGTGAATGTCGTCCGTGCCACCATCAATGCCCTGACCGCCTACAGCTCGCCAGAGCGTGTGGCGGCCAAGCGGGGCAAGACCGTTGAAGAGATTCAGGGCTGACCATGGCTAGCAAGAAACAGCTTCGTGTCACCCTGGTGCGCAGTCTCTCGGGCCGTGTTGCGGCTCACAGGGCATGCGTGGCAGGGCTTGGGCTTCGGCGCATGCACCACTCGGTGGTGGTGGCCGATACGCCGGAGAATCGCGGGATGATCAACAAGGTCTCCTACATGCTTGCGGTCGAGGAGGTCTGAGCATGCGACTCAATACATTGCGCCCCGCCGACGGCTCGCGCCCCGACGCTGATCGCGTTGGCCGCGGCGCCGGTTCGGGTTCGGGCAAAACCGCCAGCCGCGGTCACAAGGGCCAGAAGGCGCGCAGCGGCGGCTTCCACAAGGTGGGCTTTGAAGGCGGTCAGATGCCATTGCAGCGGCGGGTGCCCAAGGTGGGCTTTCGCTCGCGAAAGGGCCAGTACGTTGCCGAGGTGAGGCTCTCCGAGCTGGCCACGGTCGATGGCGACAGCATTACCCTTGCCAGCCTGCAGGCCGCCGGCCTCGTCGCGCGCAACGCGCGTGCCGCCAAGGTCATCGCCTCGGGTGAGGTTAACCGCGCCGTCACGCTGCAAGGCGTGCGAGCCACCGCCGGAGCCCGCGCCGCCATCGAAAAGGCCGGCGGCAAGGTCGAGGGCTAAGTGGCCGGGCCAGCCGCCAATATGGGTGCCCTTGGTGGGATGGGCCGGCTGACGGAAGTCCGTCAGCGGCTCACGTTTGTGGTGATTGCGCTGATCATCTATCGGCTGGGGGCGCACATCACGATTCCCGGCATCGACCAGGTCGCGCTCGCGCAGATGTTCGAGGCCCAGTCGGGCACCATCCTCGACATGTTCAACATGTTCTCGGGTGGAGCGCTCGGACGGCTGTCCATCTTTGCGCTCGGGGTCATGCCGTATATTTCGGCCTCCATTATCATGCAGTTGATGACGGCGGTCATTCCGTCGCTGCAGCAGCTGCGCAAGGAGGGTGAACAGGGACGGCGTGTCATTACCAAGTACACGCGCTACGGGACGCTTGGCCTTGCACTGTTTCAGGGGATCGGTATTACGATCGCCCTGCAGAATCAGGGTGTTGTGTTAACGCCGGGCCCGCAGTTCGTGTTCATCGGTACGGCCACGCTGGTCACCGGCACCATGTTTTTGATGTGGCTGGGTGAGCAGATTACCGAGCGGGGCATTGGCAACGGCATCTCGCTCATTATCTTTGCCGGGATCGTGGCCGGTCTGCCGGCAGCGCTGGGTGGCACGCTCGAGCTCACGCGCACGGGTGAGCTGGCCATTCCGATCGTCATTCTGCTGCTGGGCCTCGCGCTGGGTGTGATCTGGTTCATCGTGTTCATGGAGCGTGGCCAGCGCCGGATTACGGTCAACTATGCCCGGCGGCAGCAGGGGCGCAAGATGTATGCGGGCCAGACCAGTCATCTGCCCCTCAAGATCAATATGGCGGGTGTTATCCCGGCCATTTTTGCCTCGAGCATCATTTTGTTCCCCGCCACGATCGGCCAGTGGTTCGGGCAAATGGAAGGGCTTGCGTGGATGCAGCGCCTGGGGCAAACCCTCAGCCCGGGCCAGCCGCTCTACATCGCGTTCTATGCCGCGGCGATCATTTTTTTCTGCTTCTTCTACACGGCGCTCGTGTTCAATTCGCGGGATACGGCCGACAATCTGAAGAAGTCCGGGGCATTCATCCCGGGCGTGCGGCCCGGTGAGCAGACCTCACGCTATATCGACAAGGTCATGACGCGTCTCACGCTGGTGGGGGCGGGCTACATCACCGCGGTGTGTCTGCTGCCCGAGTTCCTCATCCTCTACTGGAACGTGCCGTTCTATTTTGGGGGGACCTCGCTGCTCATCATCGTGGTGGTGGTCATGGACTTCATGTCGCAGCTGCAGGCGCATCTGGTGTCGCACCAGTACGAGCCCCTCATGAAGAAGGCCAATCTGCAGGCGCATGGCCGACCCGGCGGCGGGATGCTGCGCTAGCAAAAACGCTGGGGCCGTGCACTGGTTGCAGGGCTCTGCTATGATTCGCGCCCTTTTTGTGGGCGATAACGGTTTGTCGGAGACGGGACGATGAAGGTACGTGCCTCGGTCAAGAAAATCTGCCGCAACTGCAAGGTCATCAAGCGGGGCGGCACGGTGCGGGTAATCTGCACCACGGATGCGCGACACAAGCAGCGTCAGGGCTGACAGTATCGCGCTCTGGCTTGAATACGATGCGGCAACCCGGCTACACTAGTGGGTTTCCGCGAGCAAGGAATAACTCGGGAGTAACGGCTCATGGCCCGTATTGCTGGCGTCAATATCCCCGCCAACAAGCACACAGTGATCGCGCTTACGTCGATCTACGGCATTGGCAGGACGCGTGCAGCGTCCATCTGCAAGGCTGCTGATATTGCGCCGGAGCGCAAGGTCAACGAGCTGACGGATGACGAGCTGGAGCGCGTGCGCGCGGTCGTCAATGAATATGCGGTCGAGGGCGACCTCCGCCGCCAGGTCGCCATGGACATCAAGCGATTGATGGACATGGGCTGCTACCGGGGCATCCGCCATCGTCGCGGCATGACCGTCCGGGGCCAGAAAACCCGCACGAATGCGCGCACCCGCAAGGGCCCGCGTCGTGCCGTAACCCGTTAACGAACGAGCAGGACAGCATTCAATGGCCAAGCCAACTACCCGCACCCGCAAGCGCGTCAAGCGCACGGTTGTCGACGGGATCGCGCACATCAACGCGAGTTTCAATAACACGGTAATCACCATTACCGACCGTCAGGGGAACGCCCTCGCATGGGCCAGTGCCGGCGGCAGCGGTTTCCGCGGCTCGCGCAAGAGCACGCCCTTTGCCGCCCAGGTTGCCTCCGAGCGGGCTGGCGAGGCGGCACAGGATTACGGCCTCAAAAACCTGGAGGTCCGGGTCAAGGGCCCTGGCCCCGGCCGTGAATCGGCCGTTCGTGCCCTCAACAACGTGGGCTATCGCATTACGAACATCGAGGACGTGACGCCCATTCCGCACAACGGATGCCGTCCGCCCAAGAAGCGTCGCGTCTGATCAGGGGATCGCAATCATGGCACGTTACATCGGACCGACCTGCAAACTGGCCCGCCGCGAGGGCACCGACCTCTACCTGAAGAGCGGTGTCCGGCCGCTGGACAGCAAGTGCAAACTCGATACACCGCCGGGGCAGCACGGCCAGCGCCGCGGCCGTCTGTCGGACTACGGCCTGCAGCTGCGCGAAAAGCAGAAGGTGCGCCGCATGTACGGCGTGCTCGAGCGGCAGTTCCGCAAGTATTACAAGGAAGCCGACCGTCGCAAGGGCAACACGGGTGAGAACCTGCTGCAGCTCCTCGAGAGCCGGCTCGACAACGTCGTCTACCGCATGGGCTTTGCCGCCACCCGCGCCGAGGCGCGCCAGCTCGTGGCGCATCGTGCGGTGGAGCAGAACGGCCGGGTGACCAATGTCGCCTCCGCCGAGGTCAAGGCGGGTGATGAGGTGAGCATCCGCCAGCGTGCCCAGAAGCAGCTCCGCGTGCAGGCCGCCCAGGAGATGGCCCAGCAGAACGGTCTCCCGGAGTGGCTCGAGGTCGACCCGAAGGCCTTCAAGGGGACCTTCAAGCAGCTGCCCGACCGCGCCGATCTGGCCGCCGAGATCAACGAGCATCTCATCGTCGAGCTTTATTCCAAGTAAGGGCGCCGCTGGCGGTCTTACCGATCAGGAGTTTCATTCATGCAGGGTCAGTTTAAGGATTTCCTTAAACCTCGGGTGGTGGACGTGGATGCGGTCAGCGAAAAGCGCGCCCGCATCACGCTCGAGCCGCTGGAGCGCGGATTCGGGCACACGCTGGGTAACGCGCTGCGGCGCGTACTGCTCTCCTCGATGCCGGGTTTCGCGGTCACCGAGGTCGAGATTGAAGGCGTGCTCCACGAGTACACCGCCGTCGAGGGCGTGCAGGAGGATGTCGTCGACATTCTGCTCAACCTCAAGAACCTGGCCGTGCGTCTGAACGGCCGGGACGAGGCCACACTGCGGCTCCACAAGAAGGGGCCGGGCGCGGTGACCGCGGCGGACATCGCCGAGGAGCAGAACGTCGAGGTCAAGAATCCCGAGCTGGTGATTTGCAATCTCACCCAGGCCGGCGAGATCAGCATGGCGATCACCATCGCCAGCGGCCGCGGCTACGAGCCGGCCACGGCGCGTGACCCGGAGGAGGAGCGGACCATCGGCCGGCTGGCCCTGGATGCCACCTACAGCCCGGTGCGTCGCGTCGCCTATAACGTCGAGAGCGCCCGTGTCGAGCAGCGGACCGATCTGGACAAGCTGGTCATGGATATCGAGACCAGTGGTGTGATCGAGCCGGAAGAGGCGATTCGTCTTGCCGCCGGTGTCCTGCGCGACCAGCTCGCCGTGTTCGTCGACCTGGAAGGCGGCGAGGGGGAGGCCGAGCCGCGCCGCAAGGAGCCGGAAGTGGATCCGGTGCTGCTGCGCCCGATCGACGATCTGGAACTCACGGTCCGCTCCGCCAACTGCCTCAAGGCCGAGAGCATTCACTACGTGGGTGACCTGGTCCAGCGCACCGAGGTGGAGCTGCTCAAGACGCCGAACCTCGGCAAGAAGTCGCTCAATGAAATCAAGGAAGTCCTGGCACAACACGGACTTCAGCTCGGCATGCGTCTTGAGAACTGGCCGCCGGCCAGCCTCGAGGACCGCGGCCGCGCCACGGGTTAAGGGGAAAGCGTGATGCGTCATCGCAAGGCAGGACGGAAACTCAACCGCAACAGCTCGCATCGGCAGGCGATGTTCCGCAACATGTCGGCGTCGTTGTTCGAGCATGAGGCCATTCGGACCACGTTGCCCAAGGCCAAGGAGCTGCGGCGCGTGGCCGAGCCGCTGATCACGCTGGCCGGCAGCGACACGGTGGCCAACCGCCGCCTGGCCTTTGCCCGGCTGCGGAACAAGGAAGTGGTCACCAAGCTCTTCGAGGAGCTGGGCCCGCGCTACCGCGAGCGTCCGGGTGGTTATCTGCGTATCCTCAAGGCCGGCTTCCGGGCCGGAGACAACGCGCCCATGGCCTTCGTCGAGCTCGTCGACCGGCCCATGGCGGAAGCGCCCGAGGAGGCCGACGAGGAAGTCGCCGAGGCCTCCTGAGGCCGGCGATTCGCCCGACAGGGCGTCCCAGCGGATCAATCGCATGCGCAAAGGCCACCCCCGGGTGGCCTTTTTCATGTGCTAGACTTCGCCGAATTGCGGCGGTGCACCAGTGCCGGCGCGCTGACAAAAATGGAGGGGGTTCCATGAAAGCACCTGTACGCGTAGCGGTAACCGGCGCCGCCGGTCAGATCGGTTACAGTCTCCTGTTCCGGATCGCCTCGGGCGACATGCTCGGCCCCGATCAGCCCGTCATTCTCCAGCTCCTGGAAGTGCCGCCGGCCATGGACGCCGTGCAGGGCGTGATGATGGAGCTCGATGACTGCGCCTTCCCGCTGCTGGCGGGCCTGCAGGCCAGTGACCAGGCCGAGGAGGCGTTCAAGGACGCCGACTACATCCTGCTGGTGGGTGCCAAGCCGCGCGGCCCGGGCATGGAGCGCAAGGACCTGCTCGAGGCCAACGCCGCGATCTTCTCGGTGCAGGGCAAGGCCATGAACGCCGTCGCCAGTCGCGACGTCCGCGTCCTGGCCGTGGGCAACCCGGCCAACACCAATGCCCTGATCGCCCAGCGCAACGCGCCGGATCTCGATCCGCGCTGCTTCACCGCCATGACCCGGCTCGACCACAACCGGGCGCTGGCGCAGCTCGCCAACCGCACCGGCACCCACGTGACCGACATCCAGAAGCTCACCGTCTGGGGCAATCATTCCGCCACCCAGTACCCGGACATCAGCCATGCCGTGGTCGACGGCAAGGCGGCCAGTGACCTGGTCGACCAGGCCTGGCTCGAGGAGAGCTTCATCCCCACCGTGCAGCAGCGTGGCGCGGCCATCATCAAGGCCCGTGGCCAGTCCAGCGCGGCGTCGGCGGCCAGCGCGGCCATCGACCACATGCGCGACTGGACCCTGGGGACGGCCGAGGGCGACTGGGTGAGCATGGCGATCCCGTCGGACGGCAGCTACGGCATCACCGAGGGGATCATCTACTCCTTCCCGGTGCGCTGCAGTGGCGGGCGCTACGAGATCGTCCAGGATCTGTCCATCGACGACTTCTCCCGCGAGCGCATGAGCGCCACCGAGCAGGAGCTGGTGGAGGAGCGCGACGCGGTCCAGCACCTGCTGCCCTGATCCCGGGCATCGGCCTTTTTCATGGCGGCCCGGGGCGATCGAGCAGTGGCGCCAGATAACGCCCGGTGTGGGAGCGCGGATCGGCGGCCACCGCCTCGGGCGTGCCGGTGGCGACGATCTGCCCGCCCCCGGCGCCGCCCTCCGGTCCCAGATCGATCAGCCAGTCACAGGTCTTGATGACATCGAGGTTGTGCTCGATGACCACCAGCGTGTTGCCCTCGTCGCGTAGCCGGTGCAGTACCTCGAGGAGCTGGGCGATGTCATGGAAATGCAGCCCCGTGGTGGGCTCGTCGAGAATGTAGAGCGTCTGCCCGGTCCCGCGTCGGGAGAGCTCCCGGGCCAGCTTGACCCGCTGGGCCTCGCCACCGGAGAGCGTCACGGCGTTCTGCCCCAGCCGGACATAGCCCAGGCCCACGTCGATGAGCGTCTGCAGTTTGCGGGCCAGCGCCGGGATGCTGCTGAAGACGGTCAGTGCCTCGGCCACGCTCATGGCCAGCACCTCGGCGATGCTGTAGCCGCGATAGCGGATCTCCAGGGTCTCGCGGTTGTACCGCGCCCCCCGGCAGGTGTCGCAGGGCACGTAGACGTCCGGCAGGAAATGCATGGCCACCCGGATCACGCCCTCGCCCTGGCAGGCCTCGCAGCGCCCGCCGCGGACATTGAAGCTGAACCGCCCGGGGCCATAGCCGCGGGATCGCGCCTCGGCGGTGGCGGCGAAGAGCTCGCGGATCGGCGTGAAAAGCCCGGTATAGGTGGCGGGGTTGGAGCGTGGCGTGCGGCCGATGGGGCTCTGGTCGATGTCCACGACCTTGTCGAAATGCTCGAGCCCGTCCACCGCCTCGCAGTCCGCCGGGGTCAGCTCCGCGCCGTTGAGGGTCGCGGCGGCGGCGGGGTAGAGGGTGTCGTTGATCAGCGTGGACTTGCCCGAGCCGGAGACACCGGTGACACCGATCATCAGTCCGGCCGGGAAAGCCGCGTCCACCGCCTGCAGGTTGTGCCCCCGGGCGCCGCGGATGTGGATGGCCCGGGCGTCGTCGGCGACCAGCCGCTCCGCCGGCACGGCGATACGGCGCCGCCCCGCCAGGTAATCGCCGGTCAGCGAGTCCGGCGCGTCCATGATGGCCGCGGCCTCGCCGGCGGCGATCACGGCGCCGCCCTCGCTGCCGGCACCGGGGCCCATGTCCACAATGTGGTCGGCGGCACGGATCGCCTCCTCGTCGTGCTCCACCACGATGACCGTGTTGTCGAGATCGCGCAGATGCCGGAGGGTGTCCAGCAGACGGTCGTTGTCGCGCTGATGCAGGCCGATGGAGGGTTCGTCGAGGACATACATCACGCCCACCAGCCCCGCGCCGATCTGGCTGGCCAGGCGGATGCGCTGGGCCTCGCCGCCGGAGAGCGTCTCGGCGCTGCGCTCGAGGCTCAGATAGTCGAGGCCGACGTTCACCAGGAAGCGCAGGCGCTGGTCGATTTCCCGCAGAATGCTCTCGGCAATGGTGGCCCGGGCGCCGGTCAGATCCAGCGCGTCCATGGTACGGGCGGCCTCGGCGATGGACAGGGCATTGATGTCGGGTAGCGTCCAGTCGGCCACGGTGACGTGCCGGGCGGCCGCGTTGAGGCGGCTGCCCCCGCAGTCGGGGCAGGTCCGCCGGGTGAGGTAGCGGGCCAGTTCGTCGCGCACCGCGGCGGAGTCGGTCTCGCGATAGCGTCGCGACATGTTGTTGACCACGCCCTCGAAGGGGTGTTCGCTGGCCTGACCGCTGCCGCGCCGTGCACCGGCGTAGTGGAAGCGGATCAGTTCCTCGCCGCTGCCGTAGAGCACCACGTCGCGGATCGACGCCGGGAGATCCCGCCAGGGCGTGTCCACGTCGAAGCCGTAGTGGGCGGCCAGATCGTTGATGATCTGCCCGTAATAGGCGTTGCGCCGGTCCCAGCCACGCACCGCGCCGGCCGCCAGCGAGAGTTCCGGATGGGCGACGATGCGCGCCGGGTCGAAGAACTGCTCCACACCCAGCCCGTCGCAGGTCGCGCAGGCCCCCTGGGGGTTGTTGAACGAGAAAAGCCGCGGCTCCAGTTCGCTCAGCGAGTAGCCGCATTCCGGGCAGGCGTAGCGTGCGGAGAAGACGAGCTCCTCGCGCGTGGCGTCATCCATGTCCGCCAGCCGGGCCACGTCGTCGCCCAGTGCCAGGCAGGTCTCCAGTGAGTCGGCCAGCCGCGTCGCCAGGTCGGCCCGCACCCGGAAGCGATCCACCACCACGTCGATGTCATGGCTGCGCTGCGGGTCCAGCGCCGGGACCTCGTCCAGATCCACCACCTCGCCATCCACCCGGGCACGGACGAAGCCCTGGTTGCGCAGATCGGCGAATACCTCGCGGTGCTCGCCCTTGCGGCCGCGGATGCGCGGGGCCAGCAGCATCAGGCGCCGCTCCGCGGGCTGGGCGAGGATCTGATCGACCATCTCGCTCACGCTCTGAGCCTCCAGGGCATGGCCGTGGGTGGGGCAGTGCGGCGTGCCGGCCCGGGCGAAGAGCAGGCGCAGGTAGTCGTGGATCTCGGTGGCCGTGCCCACGGTGGAGCGGGGGTTGTGCGAGGTGGATTTCTGCTCGATGGCGATGGCCGGTGACAGGCCCTCGATATGATCGACATCGGGCTTGTCCATCATCGACAGGAACTGCCGGGCATAGGCCGACAGCGACTCGACGTAGCGACGCTGGCCCTCGGCATACAGCGTGTCGAAGGCGAGCGACGACTTGCCCGAGCCGGACAGGCCGGTGATGACGATGAGCTTGCCGCGGGGCAGGATCAGGTGCAGATCGCGCAGGTTATGGGTACGCGCGCCCTCGATGACGATGGCGTCCATGGGCTTCCCGGTCAAAACAATTTGTTAGTATACCGCTCCTGCGCAACTCAGACCGACAGGGGCAAGCGTGCACGGCAAAAAGGGTTCCGGCGCCGGGCCGATGAACAGCGACGAACGCCGGGCCACGGCGGGGCTTTCCATCATATTCGGCCTGCGCATGCTGGGGTTGTTCCTGATCCTCCCGGTCTTCGCCCTCTACGGCAGCGATCTGCCCGGCGCCACGCCGGCGCTGGTGGGGCTCGCCATCGGGGCCTACGGCCTGACCCAGGCCATCCTCCAGATCCCCTTCGGCATGCTCTCCGATCGCATCGGCCGGCGCCCGGTGATCGTCTTCGGTCTGCTCATCTTTGCCATCGGCAGTGGCCTCGCCGCCGAGGCGGAGAGCATCTACGGGGTGATCCTGGGGCGGGCGCTGCAGGGCTGCGGGGCGATCGCCGCGGCGGTGATGGCCCTGGCCGCGGATCTCACCCGCGACGGGCAGCGCACCAAGACCATGGCACTGATCGGCATCAGCGTGGGCGTGGCCTTCATGGTGGCGCTGGTGGCCGGGCCGGCGATTGCCGCCTGGGCCGGGCTGCCCGGCGTGTTCTGGGCCACCGCGGGTTTCGCGCTGGTGGCCATGGTGCTGCTCTACGGCCTGGTGCCGGCGGGTGGCGAGGCGGTGTTCCGGCCCGAGGTCAACGCCCGGGCCGGCGGTCTGCCGGTGGTGCTGCGCCAGCCGGATCTGCTGCGCCTCGACTTCGGGGTGCTGGTGCTGCACCTGATCCTGACCGCGAGCTTCGTGGTGCTGCCCGTGGTGCTGGAGTCGCGGCTCGGCATCCCGCGGGCGGATCACTGGATGATCTATATCCCGGTGCTGGTGCTCTCCGTGGCGGGCATGGCGGTCCTCATCGGCATCGGTGAGCGGCGCCGTATCCTGCACCGGCTGCTGGCCGGCGTGGCGGGGATCGTGATCGTCGCCGACCTGATCCTCGCCGGGTTCAGCGCCTGGCTGCCCGGCATGCTCATCGGGCTGTGGCTCTTTTTTGTCGGCTTCAACACGCTGGAGGCCAGCCTGCCCTCGCTGCTCACGCGCTTTGCCCCGGACGGGCTGCGCGGCACCGCCCTGGGAGTCTACTCCACGGCGCAGTTCCTCGGCGCATTCCTGGGGGGCGTGCTCGGTGGCATCATCCAGGGCGCCTATGGCGTCAACGGGGTTTTCATCTTTTGCGCCATCGCGGCGGGGCTCTGGCTGCTGACGGCCGTGGGCCTCAGCGCGCCGGCCTCCTACCGCGAGGCCGCGGCAACCGAAGCGGAGACAACATGACGGATCTCATCCCGCCGTATGGCGGCACCCTCAAGGACCTGAGGCTCGATGCCGAGTCGGCCCGGGCGGCCAAGGACGCGGCCGTGGACTACCCCAGCTGGGATCTCACCGAGCGTCAGCTCTGCGACCTGGAGCTGCTCGCCAACGGGGGGTTCTCGCCGCTGGAGGGCTTCATGGGCCAGGCCGACTATGAGCGGGTGGTCACCGACATGCGGCTCGCCGACGGCACCCTCTGGCCCATGCCGGTGACGCTGGATGTGAGCGAGGCCTTCGCCAATGGGATCGCATCCGGCGACCGGGTGGCGCTGCGCGACCCCGAGGGGGTGATCCTGGCGATCCTGACCGTCTCGGATATCTGGCGGCCCGATCGGGAAGTGGAGGCGGAGCGCGTGTTCGGGACCACCGATCCGGGCCATCCGGCGGTGAGCTGGCTGCGCGGGCAGAGCCATCCGGTCTACGTGGGGGGCCGCATCGAGGCCCTGGATCTGCCGGTGCACTACGATTTCACCCACCTGCGCCTGACCCCGGCGGAGCTGCGCGAGCGCTTCCGGCGCAGTGGCTGGCGGCGGGTGGTGGCCTTCCAGACCCGCAATCCCATGCACCGCGCCCATGTCGAGCTGACCTTCCTGGCCGCCCGTCAGGC
>CAJXND010000030.1 GCA_913056385.1 uncultured Ectothiorhodospiraceae bacterium | reverse complement strand
TCGTCCTTCTCCTCCGGATGCTCGGCCACCATGCACTCGGTGGTGATCATCAGGCCGGAGACCGAAGCGGCGTTCTGAAGCGCCGTACGGGTGACCTTGGTCGGATCGAGGATACCCATCTCGACCATATCGCCGTACTCCTCGGCCTGGGCGTTGTAACCGTAGTTACCCTCGCCGTCCTCGACCTTGTTGACGACAACCGAGGCGTCCTCGCCGCAGTTGAACACGATCTGACGGAGCGGCTCTTCCAGGGCACGGCGGACGATGTTCACGCCGACATCCTGGTCGTGATTTTCGCCGGTGACACCCTCGAGACCCTTGAGGGTGCGCAGCAGGGCCACACCACCACCGGGCACGATGCCTTCCTCGACCGCGGCCCGCGTGGCATGCAGGGCGTCCTCGACCCGCGCCTTCTTCTCCTTCATCTCGATCTCGGAGCCGGCACCGACCTTGATCACCGCGACGCCACCGGCGAGCTTGGCCACCCGCTCCTGCAGCTTCTCGCGATCGTAGTCGCTGGTGGAGTCCTCGATCTGGGTGCGGATCTGGTCGACACGCGCCTTGATCTCGTCGGCACGACCGCCGCCGTTGACCACGGTGGTCTCCTCCTTCGACACGTTGACCTTCTTGGCGGTACCCAGGTCGTCCAGGGTCGCCTTCTCGAGGGTCAGGCCGACCTCTTCGGAGATGACCGTGCCGCCGGTGAGCACCGCGATATCCTGAAGCATGGCCTTGCGGCGATCACCGAAGCCCGGCGCCTTGACGGCGGCGACCTTGACGATGCCGCGCATGCTGTTGACCACCAGCGTGGCCAGCGCCTCGCCCTCGATGTCCTCGGCGACGATCAGCAGTGGACGGCTCGACTTGGCGACGTTCTCCAGCAACGGCAGGAGCTCGCGGATGTTGGAGATCTTCTTGTCGCAGAGCAGGATGTAGGGATCCTCGAGCTCGGCGGCCATGCTCTGCTGGTTGTTGATGAAGTAGGGGCTCAGATAGCCACGGTCGAACTGCATGCCCTCAACCACGTCGAGCTCGTTTTCCAGGCCGCTGCCTTCCTCGACCGTGATCACGCCTTCCTTGCCGACCTTCTTCATGGCATCGGCAATGATCTCGCCAATGGCCTTGTCGGAGTTGGCGGAGATGGAGCCGACCTGGGCGATGGCGGTGTCGGTCTCGCAGGGCTTGGAGAGCTTGTGCAGCTCTTCGACGGCGGCGGTCACGGCCTTGTCGATGCCGCGCTTGAGGTCCATCGGGTTCATGCCCGCGGCGACCGCCTTCATGCCCTCGCGGAGGATGCCCTGCGCCAGCACGGTGGCGGTGGTGGTGCCGTCACCCGCGGCGTCGGAAGTCTGCGAGGCGACCTCCTTGACCATCTGCGCGCCCATGTTCTCGAGCTTGTCCTTGAGCTCGATCTCCTTGGCCACCGATACACCGTCCTTGGTCACCGTCGGCGCGCCGAAGGACTTCTCGAGCACCACGTTGCGACCACGCGGGCCCAGGGTGACCTTCACCGCGTTGGCCAGGGTGTTCACGCCCGCGACCATGCGATGGCGGGCTTCATCACCGAAGCGTACGTCTTTCGCTGCCATTGTTTCTTTTCCTCTCGGTTCCGATTCCTGTGGAAATTCCCTGCAGTGCGCGGGCGCTTCAGCCCTCGATCACCGCCATGATGTCGTCTTCACGCATGACGAGGACCTCATCCTCACCGACCTTGACCTCGGTGCCGGAGAACTTGCCGAAAAGGACCTTGTCACCGACGCTGACGTCGAGGGCGCGAACCTCGCCGTTGTCCAGGCGCTTGCCATTGCCGACGGCGACCACTTCGCCGCGGATGGGCTTCTCGGTGGCCGTGTCGGGGATGACGATGCCACCCGGGGTGGTGCGCTCTTCTTCCATGCGCTTGACGACGACTCGATCGTGTAGCGGGCGAAGATTCATTTTCCGATCTCCCTCAATTGATTGATGTTGGACCCACGTGCCTTTGTTAGCACTCGCTTCAGGTGAGTGCTAATGATAGTGACGAAACCTTCCGCGTCAATACCTTGTCCGTTGGATGGGGACGATGGTGCTACGATTCAAGGTTTATGCCGCTTGTGCCCGGGGAGGCCTGAGTGTCCGAAAGGCTGGTTACACTGATCACTGCGCCGGAAAGAATGGTCGCCGATGCCATCGCCGATGCGCTGGTGGAGAGGCGGCATGCCGCCTGCGTCAATATCATTCCGGGGCTCACCTCGGTCTACCGCTGGGGCGGCCGCATCGAGCGTGAAGAGGAATGGCTTCTCGTCGCCAAGACCACCGAATCGGCCTATCCGGGACTGGAGGCGTGCGTACTCGACCTGCACCCGGATGAGCTCCCGGAAATCGTCGCCGCACCCATCGCCACCGGCCTTGCCGGCTATCTGGCCTGGGTCGGGACGCAGACGGAACCCCAGGGATGACGAAAAAGGCAATCGGCCGGCTCACCATCCTGTTCGGACTGTGGCTGACGCTTGTCGCCGGCACGGTCACTGCGCAATCGGGCCTCGGTGGCCTGTTCGGCGACACCCGCTCCGGCCAGGATGTACTGCCGGTCGAGGAGGCATTCGAGCTCGACATCCGGCTGGCCGACGATGGCCGGGCCACGATCGATGTCGACATACAGGACGGCTACTACGTCTACCGCGACAGCCTGGGCGTGCAGCTCGATGAGGCGGGCATGCCGGGTGAGGAGATCGCGCTCGATTACCCGCCGGGTACGATCAAGGAAGACGCGTTTTTCGGCCGCCAGACGGTCTATACCGAGCCCGTCAGCCTCTCGATCACCGGCAGTTCCGGCGTCACCCGCGAGAGTGTCTTCAGCATTGCGTTCCAGGGCTGTTCCGAATCCGGCGTCTGCTATCCACCGTATCGGGCCACCGGGACGCCCGGCGACCAGCGCCTTGCCTACGCCATCAATCCCACGGCCCCGACGCTGACCGCCGAGGCCGCATCCAGTGACGGGCAATCGGGGGCGACCCCCTCTGCCGCGGTGGGCATATCGACTCCGCAGGGCGCGGGGGGTGGCGAGGCCGGACGGCTGGAACGGCTGCTGAACGATGCAAGCCTGCCGACGATACTGGCGGGGTTCTTCGCCGCCGGTCTGCTGCTGGCCTTCACGGCCTGCCTCTATCCGATGATCCCCATCCTCTCGGGACTGATCGCCGGTGACCCGCATCGCAGCGGCAGCCTCCGCGCGCTCGGCCTGTCACTCATCTATGTGGAGTCCACGGCGATCACCTATGCGCTTGCCGGCGTGGCGGCGGGCCTTACCGGAGCGGCTGTTCAGGCCGACCTGCAGTCACCCTGGGTACTGGGCAGCTTCGCCGCCGTGTTCGTCATCCTCGCGCTGGGCATGTTCGGCGCCTTCGAGCTTCGTCTGCCCAGCGGGCTGCAGACCCGGCTGACCACCCTGTCCAACCGGCAACGGGGGGGCACCGCCATCGGTGTCGCCATCATGGGTGTGCTCTCGACGCTTATCGTCGGCGCGTGCTCCGGACCTGCGCTGATTGCCGCGCTGGTCTTCATCGGCAGCACCGGTGATGCCTGGCTCGGCGGCCTCGCACTCTTTACCCTGGCCAACGGCATGGGGCTGCCCCTGCTTCTGATCGGCACGGCGGCCGGCCGCTGGCTACCGCGCAGCGGGCCCTGGATGAATACGGTGCGCGCGATCTTCGGCGTCGGCTTCCTGGCCGTTGCGCTCTGGACGCTGGAGCGCTTCCTGCCGGGGCCGGTCACGCTCGCGATGTGGGGTATCCTGCTGATCGGCTGCGGCATATGGCTGGGCGTTTTCGAGCGGGCCGAACCACCGGTCAGCAACATCCGTCGGCTGGGGCGGACACTGGGTGTCGCGGCATTGCTCTGGGGCGCGGCGAGTCTGCTGGGCGCGGCGGCCGGCGGCGGGGATGTCCTGCGACCACTGACCGGCCTCTCCCTGTCGGCAAGCGGCGGAAACGAGCAGCGGGAAATGGCCTTTCGTGACATCAACCGCCCCGAGGAGCTGGAGACGGCGCTGAGGGATGCCCGTGCGGCGGGCCGACCCGTGATGGTGGACGTCTACGCCGACTGGTGCATCTACTGTGTGCAGCTCGAGCAGCGCACATTCACCGATCCCGCCGTACAGGATGCCGTCGCCGAGGCCATGCTGTTGCGCGCCGATGTCACGGACATGAATGCCGACCACCGGGCGTTGATGTCACGCCTCGACGTCTATCTACCACCGGCCATCATCTTCTATGGCCCCCAGGGCCGCGAGAACCGGGACGCGCGCGTCGTCGGTTTCCTTGGGCCCGAGGCGTTCATCGCTCGCGCCCGGCAGGGGCTCGCGGGGCCGGTGCAATGAGCGGCGGTATCCGAACCGCATTGACCGTCCTGTTCGCCGCCGTGATCGGTGCCGGTGGTGGCATCCTCGCCGTGAACTGGCTGCAGGGCGACCCGGAACTCACCATGAAACGCCCCGATTTCACCCTTCCGTCGCTGGACGGCACCCGGCGGAGCATCAACGAGTGGGATGACCAGGTTGTCGTGCTCAATTTCTGGGCTACATGGTGCGCCCCCTGCCGCGATGAAATCCCGCTGTTCTCGACGCTGCAGGAGGAGCTCGGCGACGACGGCATCCAGTTCCTCGGCGTCGCGATTGACGATCCCGAACCGGTCCGCGGGTTCCTCGCCGAGGTTCCCATGAGCTATCCCACCCTCTACGGCATGGAATCGGCGCTCGATGTGGCCGCCGCCTACGGCAATGATCGCGGGACTCTGCCCTATACGGTCATCATCGGTCGTAATGGCGACATTCTGGAGCGCTTCAGCGGCCAGCTTCACGAACCGGATCTGCGCCCCTTGCTCGAGGATCTGGCGGACGGATAGCCGCGATCTGCGCCGATCCCGTGGCGAACGTCGGCGACCATGGACAAAAACCTCCGCCATGGGCGAAAATCATCCGTTCTATTGAAGGGGAACGCGACGTCATGAGCCGGTTACTGGTCCTCCACGGCCCGAACCTCAATCTGCTGGGCACGCGTGAACCGGGGATTTACGGTGACACCGATCTCGATGAGATCAACCGGCGCCTCACGCTTCAGGCGACGTCCGCAGGCGCGGATCTCGAATGCGTCCAGAGCAACGCCGAGCATGCGCTGATCGAGCGTGTTCAGCAGGCATCCCGGGACGGCATCGACGGGATCATCATCAACCCCGCGGCATTCACTCATACCAGCGTTGCGCTGCGCGATGCGCTGGCAGCAGTGGCCATCCCCTTTATCGAAGTGCACCTATCCAACATCCACGCCCGCGAGCCATTCCGGCAGCACTCGTATTTCTCGGACATCGCCCGCGGCGTCATTGCAGGACTCGGGCCGCTGGGCTACGAGCTTGCCCTCAGCGCCCTGCTGGAAAACACCGAACGGAACTGACCTGCCATGGACATTCGAAAAATCAAACGCCTCATTGAGTTGCTCGACGAATCCGGTGTCAACGAAATCGAGATTCACGAGGGCGAGGAGAGCGTCCGCATCACTCGGGCCGCAGCCCAGCTCGCCGCCGCGCCGGCACCGGTGGCGGCGCCTGCGCCCCCGGCACCGGCTGCAGCGCAGCCCGCGGCCACCGAGCAGGCCGCCCCTGCCGAGAAGGATTCCCCGGAGACCGGCGGGCATGCGGTGCGATCACCCATGGTAGGCACTTTCTATCGCGCCCCGTCACCGGATGCCCCTCCCTTTATCGAGGAGGGTCAGAGCGTTAACGCCGGCGACACCCTGTGCATCATCGAGGCCATGAAAATGCTCAACCAGATCGAGGCCGATCGCAGTGGCGTGATCAGAAGCATACTGCTCGAGAACGGACAGCCGGTGGAGTTCGATCAGCCGCTGTTCGTCATCGAATAGGGCCCGCGCGATGATCGACAAGGTTCTCATCGCCAACCGCGGCGAAATCGCTTTGCGTATCCTCCGCGCCTGCCGGACGCTGGGCATCGGCACCGTCGCCGTGCATTCCACGGCCGACCGCGACCTCAAGCACGTCCGCCTGGCCGATGAGTCGGTCTGCATCGGCGGCGCCAGGTCGGCGGAGAGCTATCTCAACATCCCCGCCATCATCAGCGCCGCGGAACTCACCGACTCGGTGGCCATTCATCCAGGTTACGGTTTTCTCTCCGAGAACGCGGACTTCGCTGAACGTGTGGAGCAATCCGGGTTCCGGTTCATCGGTCCCCGGGCGGAGACCATCCGGCTGATGGGCGACAAGGTCTCGGCTATCGATGCCATGAAGGCCGCGGGTGTCCCCTGCGTGCCAGGCTCCGGCGGCCCGCTGACCGATGACGACACCGACAACCTGCGGCTTGCCCGGGAGATCGGCTATCCGGTGATCATCAAAGCCGCTGCCGGCGGGGGTGGCCGCGGAATGCGGGTCGTCCACGGCGAGGGGGCTCTGCTGCATGCGATATCGGTGACACGCACGGAAGCGGCCAATGCCTTCGGCAGCGATGTCGTGTACATGGAGAAATACCTGGGCAATCCGCGTCATGTCGAGATTCAGGTGATGGCCGATGAGCAGGGCAACGCGGTCCACCTGGGAGAACGCGACTGCTCCATGCAGCGCCGCCACCAGAAGGTGATCGAGGAGAGCCCGGCCCCCGGGATCACCGATGCGGAGCGCAGCCGTATCGGGGAGCGTTGCGCCGAGGCCTGCCGTCAGCTCGGCTACCGCGGAGCCGGCACGTTCGAATTCCTCTACCAGGACGGCGAGTTCTACTTCATCGAGATGAATACGCGCATCCAGGTGGAGCATCCGGTGACGGAAATGGTCACCGGCCGCGATCTGGTGGCCGAGCAGATCCGTGTTGCGGGGGGCGAATCCCTCTCGTTCGGGCAGGATGAAATCGAATTCCGCGGCCATGCCATCGAATGCCGCATCAACGCCGAGGATCCGGAGCGGTTCATCCCGTCGCCCGGCCAGATCACTCTCTATCACCCACCGGGCGGCCCCGGCGTGCGCGTCGACTCACACGTCTACACCGGCTATCACGTCCCGCCCCACTACGATTCCATGATCGGCAAGATCATCACCTGGGGCGAGGACCGCAGCAGTGCCATCGCAAGGATGAGAACCGCGCTCAGCGAACTGGTGGTGGAGGGCATCAATACCAATACCGCGCTGCACGAGGACCTGCTGCTCGATCGCGGGTTCGAGGAGGGCGGCACCAACATCCATTACCTCGAGAAAAAGCTGGGGCTCAGCTGAGGCCGATGGCCCGGTCTCAGCCGGACAGCAGCAGTCGCAGCCCGACGATGACAAGAAACATCGCGAAGGCGCGGCGCAGCCAGACCGCCGGCAGGCGGGTCGCTACCCTCGCCCCGACCGGCGCGAGGAATACGCTTGCCACCGTAATCCCGCCGACGGCGGGCCAGTAGATATAGCCCGTACTCCACGCCGGCAGCGCATCCTCCCCCGTGCCGGCGAGGATGAAGCCGATACTCCCGGCAATGGCGATGCTCACGCCGGCGGCGGATGACGTCCCCACCGCCTGACGCATCGTCACGCCTGCCCAGATCAGGAAAGGCACCACCAGCGTGCCGCCTCCAATGCCCACCAGGCTGGACAGAGTGCCGATCAGCGCACCGGCGACGACCAGGACGGCCGGTCGGGGCATGAGCCGCCCGGGCGGTGGCTGCAGGGCGAAAGCCATCCGCACGGCAAGGGTCAGGACAAACACCGCGAAGATCACTCGAAGCGTATCGCCGGGCAGAGCGGCTGCGAGGTGGGCGCCCAGCAGGGCCCCGGCCATGAGACCGGCAATCAGCCAGGGCAGCGCCGACAGCACCACGTTGCCCAGCCGCCAGTGCGCCCGCGCCGAGGAAAGGCCCGTGACCACGATGGTCGCCAGCGAGCTGCCCACCGCCATGTGCATGGCCACGTCCATGCTCAGCCCCTGGGCCTGGAAGATGGGCAACAACACCGGCACGACAACCACGCCACCGCCGATGCCGAACAGGCCGGAGGCGAACCCGACCACCGCGCCGGCAAGGACGTAGATCAAGAGATCGAGCACCCGCTCGCTCCGTTGATGCAGATCGAGGCGTGCATTATGGCATTTGCTCTACAATGTCGGTATCGACAAGCGAATCAGGGGGAGCGCGGGCTCATGCGCATCCAAACTGTCTGCATCCTGGGCGGAACCGGGTTTATCGGCCGTCAGATTGCCAATCGTCTCGCCAACACGCCGGTGCACATCAAGGTGCTCACTCGGCGCCGCGAGCGTAACCGCCATCTGCTACCCATCCCCAACCTCGAGCTCATCGAGGCCAACGTGCACGACCGGGAGGATCTGTTCCACCACCTGGAAGGCGTGGACGCCGTCATCAACCTCGTCGCCATCCTCAACGAGGAGAACAAACCGGGGCGCCGTTTCGAGGACGTGCACGTCCATCTGGTGGAAAAGCTGCTTGGCGCCTGCCGCGATGCCGGGGTAAAGCGGCTTTTGCACATGAGTGCGTTGGGTGCCGATATCAACGGCCCCAGTCGCTACCAGCAGACCAAGGGCGAGGGTGAACGGCTGGCACTGGCGGCCAATGATGACGATCTGGCAGTGACCGTGTTCCAGCCCTCGGTGGTATTCGGCCCGAGCGACAGCTTTCTCAATACCTTTGCCGGCATGCTCAAGCTTGCACCGGTCATGCCCCTGCCAACGCCCGGAGCGCGTTTTCAACCGGTTTACGTCGATGACGTCGCCGCCGCGTTCGAAAAGGCACTGGCGGACCGTGACACCTTCGGCCGAACCTATGCGCTGTGTGGGCCGGAGACGTACACCCTGGAGGCGCTGGTACGCTACGTGGCCGAGCTGATGGGCGTGAAGCGCGCCATTGTCGGCCTGCCGGATGGGCTTTCGCGACTGCAGGGTCGGGTCATGCAGCGACTGCCCGGGAAACCCTATACCTACGACAATTACCTCTCCGCCCAGGTGGACAACGTCTGCAGCCATAATGGACTGATCGATCTGGGCATCCATCCCACGGCACTGGAGGCGGTCGCACCGGGCTACCTGGGTGGCAGGCGCAGCCGCGACCGGTATGACGAATGGCGCCGCGAGGCCGGTCGTGGCCCGGAGTGAGTGCCGCCGGGCTGCAGGTCTACGAAGTCGGCGGCGCGGTCCGTGACCGACTGCTCGGTCTGCCAGTGCATGAGCATGATTGGGTCGTGGTCGGCGCAACACCGGAGGCGATGACCGACCGGGGCTTCCGTCCGGTCGGGCGGGAATTCCCGGTGTTCCTCCACCCCGAGACCGGCGAGGAATACGCCCTTGCCCGCACCGAGCGCAAAACCGGCCCCGGCTACCACGGCTTTACATTCCATGCGAGCCCCTCGGTCAGCCTCACCGAGGATCTCGCCCGGCGGGATCTGACCATCAACGCCATGGCAGAGGCGCCGGACGGGACAATCATCGATCCGTTCAATGGCCGCGGCGACCTTGAGTCCCGGAGCCTGCGGCATGTCTCGGACGCCTTTCGCGAGGATCCTGTCCGCATTCTTCGGCTGGCGCGGTTCGCGGCGCGGTTCGCACCGCTCGGCTTTCGGGTGGCGGGTGACACCATCGCGCTCTGCCGCGAGATGGTGGAAAGCGGCGAGGTCGATGCGCTGGTGCCCGAGCGGGTCTGGCAGGAAATGGCCAAGGCCCTCATGGCGCCGGCGCCTGATGCCTTCATCCGCACGCTCAGGGACTGCGGCGCACTGGCGGTTCTGTTCCCGGAGGTCGATTGCCTCTTCGGTATTCCGCAGCCCGAGAACCATCATCCGGAGATCGACACCGGCGAACATATCCTGCTGGTTCTCCAACAGGCCGCGCGTCTCGATGGCGACCTGCCCGCCCGATTCGCCGCGCTCGTCCATGATCTCGGCAAGGGACGGACCCCCGCCGCCGAACTGCCGCGGCACCGCGGCCACGAGGCACGCGGTGTCCCGCTGGTCGAGGCGATCTCGGAACGATTACGCGTGCCGTCGGAGTGCCGCGACCTCGCCCGCGGCGTCACCCGCTACCATCTGCACTGCCACCGGATCCGGACGCTCCGCCCGCAGACCCTCCTCGACATGCTGGAGAGACTCGATCTGTTGCGGCGGCCTGCTCGGCTGGACAACTTCCTGCTGGCCTGCGAGGCGGACTATCGCGGCCGTCTCGGACTGGAAGACCGGCCCTATCCACAAGCGGACTACCTGCGGGAGGCCCTGGACCGTTGCCGCGCCGTGGATGCCTCCCGGTTTGTCGAGCAGGGTCTGAAAGGGCCCGCCATCGGCGAAGCGATTCGTCGTGTCCGTCTCGAGGCCCTGAAGGCCCTTCGTGCCGAAAGAGGGGACACATCCGACTGAACGGGCCGTCGCGCGAACCGCTCACTGGATCGCGAACACCCAGATCAGGATCAGGCCAAGGCCGATTCGGTAGACAACGAACGGCGTCATGCCGACCCGGGCGACCAGCGCCAGAAAGGCACCGATACAGAGGTAGGCGGACACGCCGGCGACACTAACCCCAACCGCGAAAGCCCCCCAATCGACGGGAACGTTTGTACCCACAAGCTGCAGGGCCTTCCAGCCGCCGGCCAGCGCAATGGCCGGGATCGAGAGCAGGAAGGAAAAGCGTGCGGCGGCCGTTGCCTCCAGCCCCAGCCAGAGCGCCGCGGTCATGGTGATGCCGGAGCGCGAGGTGCCGGGAATGATGGCCAGCACCTGCGCCGCCCCGATGAACAACGCCGCGCCCGGCCCGATATCCCGTTCACCACGCCGTCCCTGGCGGCGAGCCGAGCCCCAGAGCAGGACACCAAATCCGATGGTCGCCGCGGCAATGACCAGCGGCTGGCGCAGGACACCGTCGGCGGCATCGGACAACACCAGCGCACCAAGCACCAGCGGCAGTGTCCCGATCACGATGGCCCACCCCAGGCCGCTGTCACCCACTCGCTCACGGCGCCACGCAGACCGGAACGTATCGGTCGCCAGCGGTATCACCTGGCGTCGGAAATGCAGCAGAACTGCCAGCAGGGTCCCTACATGAACGGCAACATCGAAGGCAAGTCCCTGATCCGGCCAGCCCAGCAGACGCGGTAACAGGATCAGGTGCGCCGAACTGGAGATGGGCAGGAACTCCGTCAGTCCCTGTATGAGCCCCAGCCAGAATGCCTGGATCAGATCCATTCAACGCGGCTCGGCGCGATAGAGTGTCATCGCCGGATTGACGCCGGCCGGCTTGGCCCCCTGCAGGCGACGAAAACGTCGCGCACCTGCTTTGGACAGCGCGGCGCGGACCGGCTCGCTGATGACGACATCACATCCGGCGGCCTGCCCGGAGAGCCTCGCCGCCACGTTGACCGTGTTTCCGACCGTCGTGTAGGTGAGACGACTCTCACAGCCGATACTCCCCATCACGACGTCGCCACTATGCAGGCCGGCACCGATCGGCACCCGATCATCCGCGCGACTCATGCCCATGCGTTTCGGCCGCTGCACGATCTCCAGCGCACAGAGACAGGCGTTCTCCTCCATCCAGCGTCCCTCGAAAACCGCCATCAGACCATCACCGGTAAAGTTGTCCACGTAGCCGCCATAATGCTCCACGGCACGTGCCTGACGGCCGACGCAAAGATCCACGGTATCGATCAGCACGCCGGGATCCATACTGCGCGACAACTCGGTGAAACCCCGAATATCGGTGAACAGGATACAGGCATCGACATGACGCGGTGATCGCAGGGCCCGCTCGGCGAAAGGCCCGGCATCGAGTAATTCCCGTACCGGCGGCGACAGATAGGGGGAAAACCAGGATTGCCGGTATGCGTAAAGCGGGGTTGCGGGTCGGTATCGATAAAAGCCAGGGGATTCCATTCTCCTCTCCCATTGGTCGCTTTCCGTGACTGACCCGAATTAGTACTAAATTAATCTTCTTTCGCTGACAACCGTGCCCGATGGTCGGTGAACGCGAAGCCCGGCAGCGGCGTTTCAATGCCGCGCCCCAGACCCAGCACCTTGAATCGCTCGCCCATCTCGTCAGGGAAAAGCAGCGGCTTGGCCTGCTGCGCCAGCGCAGCCGCCTGGTTGGGATCGCTCGCAGCCCGTGCCTCGATCAGCGAGGGCAGGCCGGCACCGGCGAGGAAATTCCCCTGGGTTGCAAAACCAAGAACATCAAGGCCTGCTGCGGCGCCGGCTCGTGCTGCCGCCGTAAAATCCACGGACGCGGTAATGTCCTGCAGACCGGGCCAGAAGAAGGGATCATCATGGGCGCGATGCCGATAGTGGCAGAGCAGCGTCCCGGTGGCCCGCTGCGGATGATAGTACTCGCGCCGCGGATAGCCGTAATCGACCAGCAATGCCGCCCCGGCCTCGATGATATCGGCCAGCGCCGCGACCCATGGCCCCAGCGACGGACACCACTCCGAACAGTAGCCGGACGGCAATCGCCCGCCCAGATCCGATTCGATGTCGACAACCGCCGAGCTCAGCGCATCGTCTGCCGGCCGCGGATGCCAGCAAAGCGCACCGGTCGCATCGACTCCCACCCCCAGGTTCCGGATAGCGTTCTCGGTTCGCTGGAACCGCTGAACCGGCAGGGCATCGAGGACCTCGTTGGCTAGAACCGCACCACGAAAGGGCGACGTCGGCAACCGCTCGAGCCACTCCACGCGGCTGCGAACGGACGCCGGCAGCGTCGCGAGGGTGCGCGCCTGCTCCGCACGCAGATCGGCACTCACCTCGACAATCAGGTAGCGTGCGGGCATGGAGCCGAGCCGGTGGAGTTCCAGCAGCAGGTCGGCCGCCATCCGTCCCGTGCCGGCACCAAACTCAAGCACCGTATCGCCATCCGCCGCTTCCAGTATGCGGCGCACCTCCTGCGCCAGCGTCTGCGAAAAGAGGGCGCTCATCAGCGGTGCGGTCGTGAAATCGCCGCCGGGTCCGAAGCGGGTCTGGCCGGCGCTGTAGTAACCGAGCCCCGGGGCATAAAGTGCCAGCGCCATGTAATCGGCAAAGTCCATCGCGCCGCCGGCCATCGCGATGGCCGCATCAATGCGTTCACGCAATCTGCCGCTATGGGCCGCCGCGTCGGCATCCGGCTCCGGGGGCGGTGGAGGGTCGCGCCGGGCCATGGTCAACTGCCGGTCTCGGCGGAAAAATCGATGGGAACTGGCCGCAGCACTCCCTCGCCTTCGAACTGTGCCCAGATATCCGCGTAGCGTCGGCCATCCACGGGATGCCGTTCCTCCGGCGCGATATCCGCCAACGGCTTCAGGACAAAAGCGTATTTGAGAATTTCATCCCGTGGCAGGATCGGCACGTCCTCGCGGATCGCGTTGCCAAGGGTCAGTAGATCGATATCCAGCGTCCGCGAGCTGAAGCGCTGATCCGTGCGCAGCCGCCCCTGCACGGTCTCGATTTCGCGGCAGGCCGCCGCTAGCTGTTCGGCCGAGGCATCGGTGTCGAGCCCGACCACGAGGTTGTAGAAATCATCGCCCACAAACCCCACCGCGAGCGTCTGGTAGACCGGTGAGATCCAGAGCGGGCCATAGTGGCGGTGAAGCGCTGCCACCGCGGCGCGCACATGGCGTTCAGGTTCGATGTTGCTGCCGATACTGAGATAGGCGCGATTCATGGGACCTCTGTTTGGCTTCGGATCAGTTTGACACCGACACTCCGGGCGCCAGGCAGAGCACCCGGCTTGCGTAACGCCAGCTCGACCTGCCGGATGGCGGGATTGGCGAGCACCGCCTCGGCCAGGCGCGCGGCCAGTGCCTCGATCAGCCGACAGTCAGCCCCTGCAGCCAGCTGGACCAGTTGCTCACTCAGGGCGGCATAGTCGACGGCGTCATCAAGCGCATCACTGGCTGCCGCGGGACGGGTGTCCACGCTTAGCGCCAGATCGAGCTCCAGGTGCTGGGCAAAGGCCCGCTCCCAGTCATGAACGCCAATAACGGAGCGCAGCGACAGTCGCTCAAGGAATACGGTATCCATCGGCGATGGAGCATTTCATGTCACCGCAGGCAGCACAAGCTCTGCTTGACCGCACGCCGGCCAAGGGGTGGAATGCCGCCATGACGGGTATTCTCATGGTTCTCATTGGCTACCTGGCGGGGTCACTGTCCACCGGGATCATCGTCGCGCGGCTGATGGGGCTGGGAGACCCCCGCGAGGACGGGAGCGGCAATCCTGGCGCCACCAACCTGCTGCGCCTGGGCGGGCGGAGCGCCGCGGCGGCGACATTGCTCGGAGATGCCCTCAAGGGCGTTCTTCCCGTGCTGGCCGGCCATGCGCTGGGATTGTCGAACGGCCTGCTCGCCCTGGTCGGGCTTGCCGCCTTCCTCGGTCATCTCTACCCGATTTTCTTCGGATTCCGCGGCGGCAAGGGAATCGCCACCGGGCTTGGGGTCCTGGTGGCCTGGTCCTGGCTGATGGGGGTCGCTGTCATGCTCAGCTGGCTGGCCGTCGCGGCCCTGATGCGGATGTCCTCGCTGGCGGCACTGGTCAGTTTTGCCCTGGCTCCGCTCTATGCCCTGTTCATCACCGGCTCCCGGTCGCTCGCCGCGGCGGCTGCCGTCATGGCACTCCTCACCACCTGGCGGCACCGGAGCAACATCCGGCGCATCGTCCGCGGCGAGGAGCCGCGGATCGGCCGACGCTAGCCGGCCGGCGCGGGCACCCGCAGTTCATCCATCGGCCACCGCGGCCGAATGTCCACGGGGCCGCCCTCGCGCTCCCCGGCCGATAACCGCCGATATCCTGCGTAGGCAATCATTGCGCCGTTATCCGTGCAGAACGCCAGCCGGGGGCAGGCCAGTACCGCCCCCCGATCCTCGGCCACCTCGCGGAGCCGCTCGCGCAGTGCCTGGTTGGCTCCAACGCCGCCGGCCACCACCAGATGCCGCACCCCTGTCTGCTCCAGTGCCCGCCGCACCTTGATGGCAAACGTGTCCACCACGGCATCCTGGAACGCCCGGGCAATCGCCGCACGCGTGCCGTCGTCCATTTCCGCTTCGCGCACGGCATTGACCACGGCCGTTTTCAGCCCGCTGAAACTGAAGTCCAGCCCCGGTCGATCGGTCATGGGACGCGGAAAGCGGAACCGATCCGGGTCGCCATTCCGGGCCAGGGCCTCCAGCTGCGGACCACCGGGATATGGCAGCCCCAGGAGCTTGGCCGTCTTGTCGAAGGCCTCGCCGGCGGCGTCATCCAGTGACTCCCCCAGCACGCGATAACGACCGATATCGGCAACTTCCACCAGCAGCGTATGGCCACCGGAAACCAGCAGCGCAAGGAACGGAAAGGCTGGCGGATTCGGTTCGAGCATCGGGGCAAGCAGATGAGCCTCCATGTGGTGGACGCCCAGCACCGGGCAATCAAGCGCCCAGCCCAGGCCCTCGGCGACCGAGCCGCCGACCAGCAGTGCCCCGGCGAGGCCCGGCCCGCGGGCATAAGCAATGCCATCGATGTCGGCGGCAGCCAGCCCCTCCTCAGCCAGGCAGTCGTGCACCAGGGGCAGCACGCGACGCACGTGATCGCGGGAGGCCAGCTCGGGTACAACACCCCCGTAGGCAGCATGGGTGGCAACCTGACTATGCAGGCGATGGGTGATCAGGCCGCGGTCACCCGAGTACAGGGCGATCCCGGTCTCATCACAGGAGGTCTCGATACCCAGAACGATCATGGAAACAGCGCTACCGGAAGCTTTTGCAATTAAGGACGGGCCGGCTTAGACTACCGGGCTCGATTGGCTTATGCCGATTCTACGACGTTTACAGCAACACGGTAAGGTTTGAGCTCTATGCCGAGTGTCAAGGTTCGCGAGAACGAGCCGTTCGAAGTGGCCCTGCGCCGCTTCAAGCGGTCCTGCGAGAAGGCCGGAGTCCTCTCCGAGGTACGCCGCCGCGAGCATTACGAAAAGCCCACCCAGGAGCGCAAGCGCAAGCAGGCAGCGGCGGTCAAGCGCCATGCCAAGCGCCTGCAGCGGGAGAACCAGCGCACCCAGCGCCTCTATTGAGCCGGACGTCTGCCGGTGAGTGACCTCAAGACGCAAGTGACCGACGCCGTCAAGAACGCGATGCGGGCGGGCGACAAGCCGCGCCTGGCGACGCTGCGGATGGTGAGTGCCGCCATCAAGCAGAAAGAGGTGGATGAGCGTCGGACACTCACTGATTCCGATGTGCTGGCTGTTCTTGACAAGATGGCCAAGCAGCGCCGGGAGTCCGTGGAGCAGTACGAGGCCGCGGGGCGCGAGGAACTTGCCGCCGCCGAACGTGCCGAGATCGATATCATTGCGGAATTCCTGCCCCGGGCCCTCGACGAATCGGAAATCAGCGCCATGATCTCGGCAGCCATCGAGGAGACCGGTGCGGAGTCCATTCGTGACATGGGCAAGGTCATGGCGAAGCTCAAGCCGGAGGTCCAGGGCCGGGCCGACATGAGTACCGTCAGCGCCCGGGTCAAGCAACACCTCGGCTGACCGGCAACCTCCTCTGCCTCGGCGGTTTGCCGTAGAGTGGCGGACATGGCCGGCCGCATCCCCGATACCTTCATCGACGAATTGCTTGCCCGCATCGATATCGCCGATATCGTCGGGGAGCGGGTGCGGTTGCGCCGTTCCGGGAGCAACTACCTCGGGCTGTGCCCCTTTCACGGGGAGAAGACGCCCTCTTTCACCGTCAGCGCGGACAAGCAGTTCTACCACTGTTTCGGGTGTGGCGCCCACGGCAGCGCCATTCGCTTTCTCATGGAGTACGACCGCCTCGAATTCCGTGAGGCGGTGGCCCAGCTGGCGCAGACGGCCGGCATGGAAATGCCCGAGCAGGGCCGGGGCGAGGCATCCCAGCCGAGTCAGAAGCCGCTGTATGAACTGCTCGATCGGGCCAGCCGTCAGTATCAACACTGGCTGCGCCAGCACCCGGACCGCCAGCGTGCCATCGACTACCTGCAGAGGCGCGGGCTGAGTGGCGAGATTGCCCAACGCTTCGGGATCGGTCTCGCACCGCCAGGATGGGACAACCTGCTCCGCGAGTTCGGTCATCCTGATCAGCTCAAACAGGCGGGGCTGGTCATTGAGCGGGAGGGTGGTCGCGTCTACGACCGCTTCCGCGATCGCATCATGTTTCCCATTCGCGATCATCGCGGCCGCACCATCGGGTTCGGCGGGCGGGTGCTGGATGATGGCGAGCCCAAATACCTCAACTCCCCGGAAACGCCGGTTTTCCACAAGGGCGAGGCGCTCTACGGCCTCTACGAGGTGCTGCAGGCCGATCGTCACCCAAGCGATATCCTAGTGGTCGAGGGCTACATGGACGTCGTTGCACTCGCCCAGCACGACTTGCCGCGCGCCGTCGCGACGCTGGGCACCGCCACCTCGACACGCCAGGTTGAGCGGCTACTGAAGACCACCGGCGACGTGATCTTCTGCTTTGATGGCGACGAAGCCGGGCGGCGTGCCGCATGGCGGGCGCTGGAGAACGCACTGCCCGCCATGCGTCAGGGTCGTCAGATCCGATTTCTCTTCCTGCCCGATGGCGAGGACCCGGACAGCCTGGTCCGACAGAGCGGAAGCGAGGCATTCGAGGCGCGGCTGCAGAACGCCGCCTCGCTGTCCGACTATCTGATCGACCGGCTGCAGCAGCAGACGGACATGCAGAGCATGGACGGTCGGGCGAGATTCGTGGAGAACGCGCTGCCGCTGCTCCAGCGCCTGCCGCCGGATGTCTACCGGCACATGCTCATGGAGCGCGTGGCCGGTCTCGCCCGCCTCGAGACCGATTATCTGGAAGGCGTTGTGGATGGCCGGGAGCAACTCGGGCGCGGGCGACGCGACCACGGAGCTCACCGCCCAGGCCCGGATGCCAGCGGCGTGCGCCGGACACCGGTCCGGCTTGCCGTCGCCCTGCTGCTCCAGCGCCCGGCGCTGGCCCGTCAGATCGAGGATGTCGCCTCGCTCCGCGGCCTTGATGACCTTCCGGGCCTGCCGCTGCTCGTCCAACTGCTTGAATTGAGCATCAATGAACCCCAGATCACCCCGGGAGCGATACTTGAGCGGTTCCGGGACACCGAGCACGAGAGCGCCCTCTGGAAACTCGCCACCTGGGATCACCTGGTGCCGGAATCGGGCCTGGAGACGGAATTCGCGGATGCGATGAACCGGGTTCGCCGGTTGTTGTCCGACCGTCGCCTGCAGCATTTGAACGAGCGCCTGCAAGCCGGCGAACTCACCGCCGAGGAGTGGACCGAATGGACCCGACTCAAGAAGTAGAACGCTGTCGCAACGCAGCGTTGTGAATTGGCGAAGAAGTGCTAGTATACGCGGTTCAGCGTAAAACGCGGCCCGCCAAAACAACCCCAGCATCGGTAGCTTATGGCAAGCCAGGATCAGCAGTCCCAGATTAGAGAGCTCATTGCCCGTGGCAAGGAGCAGGGTTACCTCACTTATGCCGAGGTCAACGATCACCTGCCCGACGACATCGTCGAGCCGGAGCAGATCGAGGACATCATCGGCATGATCAACGACATGGGCATTCCTGTCCATGAAACCGCTCCCGATGCCGATACGCTTCTCCTGAGCGACGGCGCGGTCTCCACGGATGAGGACGAGGCCGAAGAGGCCGCGGCGGCACTGGCCGCTGTGGACGCCGAGTTCGGCCGCACCACTGATCCGGTCCGTATGTACATGCGCGAGATGGGCACGGTGGAGCTGCTCACCCGGGAAGGGGAGATCGAGCTTGCCAAGCGCATCGAGGATGGCCTCGACCAGGTGTTGCGTGCACTCTCCGCCTACCCCGAGTCGTCGCGCACCATGGTCGCGCTGCATCACGGGATCCAGAACGGCGAGTTACGCCTGGCCGAAGTGGTTGCCGGTTTCCGTGACGTCAGCGAGCTTGTTGAAAACGTCCCGGAAGTGGTCGCCATACAGCAGGCGGAAGCCGAGCAGGCTGCACGCGAGGCCGAGGCGAACGCCGCGGAATCCGACGAAGACGAGGAGGCATCCACCGGCGATACCGGGCCCGACCCAGAGCGCGCCGCACAGATCTTCGATCGCATCGAGGTGCGGCATAATGAAATGGTCGAGGTACTGGACCGGGAAGGCCCCGAGAGCTCGCAACTGGCGGAGATCCGCGACGAGATGATCGGCCTGTTCCTGGCCATCAAGTTCGTGCCCAAGGTCATCGAGGGCCTGGCCGGCAACCTTCGCAAGGCCGTGGAACGCGTCCGTGCCGCGGAGCGCGAGGTCATGCGCGTGGCCACGAAGCAGGGCGGCATGCCCCGCAAGGACTTTATTGCCAGCTTCCCCGGCCATGAGACGGACACCGCATGGGTCGACGCGGTGATTGCCGAAGGCAAGGCCTACGGCAAGCAGATGGCGGCGTCCCGGGAGGCGCTGATCGAGCAGCAGTCTGAACTGATCCAGATCCGGGAGCTCACCGGCCTGCCACCATCCGAGATCAAGGAAATCAACCGCCGGATGTCCATTGGCGAGGCGAAGGCGCGCCGGGCCAAGAAGGAAATGGTCGAGGCCAACCTGCGCCTGGTGATCTCCATTGCCAAGAAATACACCAATCGCGGCCTGCAGTTCCTCGACCTCATCCAGGAAGGCAATATCGGCCTGATGAAGGCCGTGGACAAGTTCGAATACCGTCGCGGTTACAAATTCTCGACCTATGCCACCTGGTGGATCCGGCAGGCCATCACCCGCTCGATCGCCGACCAGGCCCGGACCATCCGCATCCCGGTGCACATGATCGAGACCATCAACAAGCTGAACCGCGTCTCCCGGCAGATGCTCCAGGAGATGGGTCGCGAACCGCATCCGGAAGAGCTTGCCGAGCGCATGGAGATGCCCGAGGACAAGGTCCGCAAGGTGCTCAAGATCGCCAAGGAGCCGATCTCGATGGAGACGCCCATCGGCGATGACGAGGACTCGCACCTGGGTGATTTCATTGAGGACACCTCGGTCATGTCGCCCGTCGACTCCGCCACCCGCGAGGGGCTGCGCGAATCCGTCCGCGAGGTACTCTCCGGGCTGACGCCGCGGGAAGCCAAGGTCCTGCGCATGCGCTTCGGCATCGACATGAACACCGACCATACCCTCGAGGAGGTCGGTAAGCAGTTCGATGTCACCCGCGAGCGCATCCGCCAGATCGAGGCCAAGGCCCTGCGCAAGCTCCGGCATCCGACCCGATCGGACAGCCTGCGCAGCTTCCTCGACGAGCAGTGATGCCCCACCCGGGGCATCGACTCGGATAATCGGCTGACAATCGGCCCGCCTCACCCAATCCTACTGTTGCGGCTGCGCAACAATACAGCGCACTCCCGCTGTCCGAAGAGAGCACCCACCCCAATGAGCGACGAGTCGGCCAGCGGGTTTTCCGCCCGACGACTGTGGTGGGCTATACCTATATCAGGCACTTGGCATCGAAACGTCAGGTGCTTATTGCAAAAAAAGGTTGCAACTTCGTGACAGGTGCGGATATTCTCTGTGTATCGGAAAAGAGACAGTTGTTGGCGCGACGCCACAGCCGCTTGATTACCGATAATTTTCAGGGGGCTTGACGGTTGCGGTGGCAACGGGGCCTGGCTTGAACAACATGTTGTTTCGACTGGCTTATCAAGGAGTCAATCATGAAAAAGATGACAATTCTGACCGCGGCAACCAGTGCGCTGGCGCTGTCCGCTGGCATCGCCTCCGCGCAGGACGAAGCGGAGTCGATGGAAGTTGGTTCCACGACCAGCAGCTTCTACGGCTTCGTGCTTGCTGGTTTCAGTGACCAGGACGTCAACCAGAGCGGCAGCACCGTCGGCTCTGACGGTGGTAACGGCCCGAGCCGCTTCGGCTTCCTCGGCGAGACCGTTCTCGCTGACGGCATGACCGGTGGTGTTCAGATTGAGTACGGTGTGGACAACAGCAGCGCAGCGTCAGGCGGGCAGAACAGCGGAGTTAATCTCCGTCAGGCCAACGCCTACCTGACCGGCGACTTCGGCCGGATCGAGGTTGGTAGCCAGGACAACTCGATGTACGAGTGGACCACCAGTGTCACCGACCTCTTCCTGACCTCGGCTTTCGCCCAGGCGCGTGCCTCTGACGTTATCTTCCGTCAGGACGGCGCTATCTTCTACACGACTCCGGACCTGAACGGGCTTCAGCTTCGCGCGGGTGGTACGCTGCAGCGGGGAGATAGCACTCCGGGCAACGAGAGCTCGGGCTTCGATTCGTACACGGTCTCCGCTAAGTACAACTTCCAGGATCTGTACGCTTCGCTCTCCTACATCAGCGTTGATCAGAGCCCGGACGATGCCACCAGCTTCGGTGCATCCGTCAGCTATGACTACGGTGCCGGCGTGATCGCAGCGGCGATGACGGACAACGATCATCTGACGGACTTCGGGGGCACCAACGTCCAGGTGAACGACTGGTACGGCTCCGGCAACGGCAAGCCGTACGAGATCGTCGGCACCTACACGGGTGTGCCGAATTGGACCTTCAAGTTGGCCTACGCCGACTCTGACCAGGACGGCGGTTCTTCCAGCTCGGTCGCTGCTGAGGCGCAGTACAACTTTGCCAGCAACGTGGCCGTGGCGGTTGGTGCAACCAATCCGGATAAGAACTTCGGTGGAAGCAACAGCTCTGAGGATATCCTCGCCACTGCGCTGTATGTGGCCTTCTAAACGCTCCGCAGTTTAGTGCTCCATCAAAGGGCCTCTTCGGAGGCCCTTTTTTATGGTTCTTCGCACATCAGTGGGGTGATGGCCTAGTCTCTGACCTGTCACAGGTGATGGAGGACAGGTCATGGACCAGGGTCAGGCACTGCTCGATGCGCTCGGTGAGTGGGAAGGCTTCGAGGTCACCGGTGTGGAGCGCCGGGAGGGTAACCCCGACGAGATCCACGTCTCGCCCAGGCCCAGGGAAGGGGCGCCGTTGTACTGCAACTGCTGCGGCCGGGAGTGCACGCACGTCCACGAGCATGTCCAGCGC